>JBBQCQ010000019.1:0-14400 GCA_038318835.1 Gemmatales bacterium
CCATCTACCATTACCAGGTTGTGACGCCGGACGATACCGGCGAGATCATCGAAGTCATTCAGACGATGTCCGACCCTCCGCTGACGGCGCACCCGGAGTCGGGGGTGCCGGTCCAGCGGGTGTTCACCACGGCCAACGCGCCGAAGACCTGGACCACGAACAACCAGAAGGCCAACCTGTCGGACAAGAACCTCGACCGCATGGGGTTCACGAAGTACGTGAAGAGTGACAACGGCAAATACGAGAAGGTCGTCGGCAAAGGGCCGAACAAGATTAGTAAGCCGCCGGCGGGGTGATGTTCGGCTTGCCATCGTGGCGGAATCGCGTAACGTCCTAGCAGGCGGTTCCCCTCCCTCGGTAACGTGCGCCATGCCGGACTTCCCGATCAGTCGAGGACGGCCGCTCCCGCTGGGCGTAAGCCCCACACCCGATGGCGTCAACTTCGTCCTCCTCTGCCGGCACGGCACCGACGTCCGTCTCGTCATTTTGCCCGAACACGGCGGCAACAAGCCGCTCATGGAATTCCGCCTCGACGGCCGCAAAAACCGCACCGGCGACCACTGGCACGTCCGCGTCCACGACCTGCCCGAAACCTTCACCTACGGGTGGCGGGTGGACGGCCCGTCCGGCGTCAAGCACCGGTTCGACCCCAGCCGCATCCTGCTCGACCCGGCCGCCACGATGATCTCCGGCGGGTCGAAGTGGGCCGACACGTGCGAAACCGACCCCGAGCGAACCAGCCGCCGTGCCCTCTACCACCGGGCGAAGGAGTACGACTGGGGCGAAGACGCCCCGCCGCTGACGCCCTACGAAGACAGCGTCATTTACGAACTGCATGTCCGCGGCTTCACCTGCGACCCCTCGTCCGCCGTCGCCCATCCTGGCACGTTCGCCGGCCTGATCGAGAAGATTCCGTACCTCCAGTGGCTCGGCGTGACGGCCGTGGAACTGCTGCCGATTCACGAGTTCGACGAGTGCGATTGCCCGTTCGTGAACCCGAAGACGGGCGAGAAGCTGACGAACTTCTGGGGGTACAACAGTATCGCGTTCGCCGCCCCGAAGGCCGCCTACGCCGCGAGTGCCGACACGCACGGGCAGATTTGGGAATTCCGCGACATGGTGAAGGCCTTCCACAAGGCCGGCATCGAAGTCATCCTCGATGTGGTGTTCAACCACACCGGCGAGGGGGACGACCGCGGCCGCACCTACAGCTACCGTGGCCTTGACAACGAACTCTACTACCTGCTCGACGATCACGGCCGATACCTGAACTTCTCCGGGTGCGGCAACACCGTGAACTGCAACCACCCCGTCGTCCGCGACCTGCTGCTGACCTGCCTGCGATACTGGGGCGGCCACATGCACGTGGACGGCTTCCGGTTCGACCTGGCCAGCATCCTCGGCCGCGACACGAAGGGCAACGTGCTCGTCGATCCGCCGGTGATCGAGATGATCGCCGAAGACGGCGTGCTGGCCGACTGCAAACTCATCGCCGAACCGTGGGACGCGGCCGGGCTGTATCAAGTCGGCAACTTCCCATTCGGCCGGCGGTGGAGCGAGTGGAACGGCAAATACCGCGACGACGTCCGTCGGTTCTGGCGCGGCGAACTCGGCATGACCGGCCCGCTGGCGGCGCGACTGTGCGGCAGCGCCGACATTTATCAGTGGAACGGCCGCCTGCCGAAGCACTCGGTGAACTTCATCACCGCTCACGATGGGTTCACCCTCAACGATCTGTTCAGCTACAACGGCAAGCACAACGAACTCAACGGCGAACTGAACCGCGACGGGTCGAACGACAACTACTCGTGGAACTGCGGAGCCGAGGGGCCGACCGACGATCCGCTCATCAACCGCCTGCGGCAGCGTCAGGCGAAGAATCTGATGGTCACGCTCATGCTCTCGCAGGGCGTGCCGATGCTGATGGCCGGCGACGAGTTTTTGCGGACGCAGAAGGGCAACAACAACGCCTGGTGCCACGACAACGAAATCAGCTGGGTGGACTGGACGCTGGAGGACACGCACCGCGACTTCCTGCGGTTCGTCAAGGAACTGATCTGGTTCCGGCGGAAGCACCCGGCCCTACGGCGGCGGCGGTTCTTCCGTGGCGAGGTAGACCCGCGCGAGTGGGGTATGTCGCCCGTCGGTCCGTTCCCCGCGGGCGGCCCGGTGCGGCCAAGCGAGGCCGGCCGGCTCGACGACAGCGGGCGGATCAAGATGGCCGCCCTCAACCGCAAGCCGCGAGTGCCTGCTTTGCCGAACGACGACAAGCCGCTGTTCGACATCGAATGGCACGGCGTGCGGCCGTTCGATCCCGACTTTGGCCACTACTCGCGAACGCTCGCCTACACCATCGACGGCCGGTTCACCGGCCGCGAGGGGGAAGCCGATTACGACCCGGACGTGGATTTCTATGTGGCTGTGAATTCGCACCACGAACCGATCCCGTTCGAGATTCCGCCTGCTCCCTCCGGCCGCCAGTGGCGACGGGTGATCGACACGGCCGGGGACTCGCCGAAGGACTTTTTCGCCGACGGGAATGGGCCGGTTGTGCAGGCCGGCACGCTCCTGCCCGTCTCGGCCTTTTCGATGATCGTGCTCGTGACGGAGCGTTAACGAATCGCCGGCCAGTTTTTACCATCACATCGATTCTTCGCGTCCGGGGTGAAATCCCGGATCGCGTCCGGGCAAAAAGTCCGACTTTGACGGCCAACCGCCTTGTATTCGGTTCATGATTTGATGTAAGACAGGGTATGTTTTTGGCTCCTGCCGCTTCGTATACGTGTGGCCGAGTTTCCGTTCGCCTTCGACGCCAGGATCAGCCATGACTGACATACCCGCGGACTATCTCGATCTGAAACCACTCGTCCTCGTGGTGGACGATGAGGAGATGATCCGCACCCTCGTGCGGTCTCTGCTGGAGTCCAACGGGTATCGCGTGGCGGAAGCCGAGAACGGCTACAAGGCCGCCGAGTGGGTGGCGAACGAACCGGACCGGGTGGACCTGCTGATTACCGACGTCCGCATGCCCGGCCTGACGGGGCCGGACCTCGCCCGGAGGTTGCGGGCCGAGAAGCCGCTGTTGCCGATCGTGTTCATCTCCGGGTACGTGGGCGACGTGGTGATGGACAACGGTTCGGTGCCGCGAATCACCGAGTACCTATCGAAGCCGTTCGCCCTGCCGAGCATGTTGGCTGCCGTCCGCCGATTGCTGACCGGCAGTGGGGTTGCGGCCGTCTAAGCGACAAGAAGAATCTCACGCCAAGCCGCGAAGACGCCAAGCAAAGAAGAGGAGACGATTCCATTCTTCTGAAGAATTGTGATCGTGTTTTCTCTCATCTTCTTTGCGTCTTCGCGGCTTGGCGTAAGACTCTTCTTCCCTTCAACTCTCGGCCGCGATCTTCTTGTAGACCTCGATCGCGTCGCGGAACGTCTTCTCCGCCTCAACTCGTTCGGCCGGCTTGATGTCGTTCTTGCGAACCTTCCACAACTGCTCGATCACGCCGACGCACCACTTCGCACTGTCGCGGGACGCCCGAATCGGCTTCGCATCCACGGTCACGAACACCGGGTTCGTGTGCAACTGCGGGTAACTGCGGAGGGCTACCCACGAACTTTTGTCGAGCGTCACGGCGAAGGCCACGGCGTGCGGTTTCTGGTCGGCCGGCACTTCTTGCTTCGCTACCACTTGCCCGTTCACGATGAGTTCGACGAGTCGCTTGTCGGACGGGGCTTGCTTGCCGCCGACGGCCGTGCCGAGGGGCATGTGCTGGTCGAAGGCCACCGTCGCCGTCACCGGGAACTTCGTCCCAGCCGCCACCTTCAGTGTGTCGCCAGACTTGCCGTCGCCGACCCGGAAGTCGAAGGCGTGGGCGTACCCGTCGGACACATACGAACGGCCGGCCGCGATGCCGTTGCAGAAGGCGGCGTAGTCCACGCGATCGACCTTGCCGAGGTTCACGTACACGCGGCCCTGGCCGACGCGGCTGCCGGTGATGCACGGGAAGTCGGTCTCGCCGGATACCTTCAGGGGGAAGCCGCAGTTGAGGACGTGGTACCAGCAGTTCCACTCGGCCACGCGGTCGGTGTCCATCGCGCTGATGAAGTCGCACACGCCGAGGGCCGAAGTGACGCAAATCTCCTGCGCGCCGATGCCGTCCATTTGCGGGATCAGCAGGTTCGGCAGCTTGCCGATCTGCCGGTCGGTACCCTTGCGCAGTTCGATTTCCGTCACCTTGCCATCGGCGTCGGCGTCGAGCGTGTCGAACGCCTCGGGCAGCGGCCACGGCCCGGCCGCTCCGTCGGCCTTCGTGAGGTGCCCCTTCCCGCCGGCGTCGGTCGCGACGAACAGCCGCCGCGTGCTGGCCTCGGCGTTCACGCCCAGGCCGTTGGCCGAGTGCGCGTAGCCGGTGACGGCCCCTTGCGCCTTCGCCCACTTCATGAGCGGCGTCGTCCACGTCGGCCAGCCCTTCGTCTTCGTCCCCTCGGAGCCGGGGTACGTCTGATCGCGGAGGTTCAGCAGGTTCACGTGACCGAGTGCTTGCGAACCGAAGCCGCTGACTTCCACGTCGTACTTCAGCACGGTGAACGGTTCGCTTTTCTCCCACGGCTTCGCCTCGAAGAACTTCCGCTGGAAGTCGTAGCACGGCCCCCATGTGAGGCAGCAGCCGACGTTCAGCCCCTCGCCCTTGACGTGCAGGAACATGTCTTCGGGCATGATGCCTTCCGTCGGGTTCGTGTAGTGGGCGCAGCCGGCCGCGTGAATGTGATGGTCGCCGCTGTAGAAGCCGTGGTCGGCCGGGTTGATCCAGCGTTGTAGTTTGAATTCCAGGCTCGCCCCCGGTTCGATCTTCACCTTCTGCATAATCGTGCGGTACTCCGGCCCGCGGCCGAACTCGACCGTGAACTCGCCGGGCGGCAGCAGCACCGTGCCGCCGTCGGCCCGATAGACTTGCTGCTGGAAGAACAAGTCGGCCCCGAGCCGCTTCGCCTGTGGCGGGTAGACGTGCCCGGCCGCGTCCTTGAACGTGAACCGGCCAACGGTCGGCGTGCCGTCGAAGTCGAGCACCTTCAACTTCACCGGGATCGCCGGCTTGATGTCGAAGACGATCGGCACTTCCGCCCGGAAGCCCAGGTCTTGCGACCCCTGACCGGCGTCGAAGCTCACCGTGATCTCGCGCTTCCCGGCCTCGCTCGAATAGATCAGCGCGACGGCGTATTCGACCTTCAGCCCGCTGAGTTCGGCCGTCATCGGCGGAGCCTGGAACAGCTCGACCTGGGCGAACCGCTTCACCGTGGTCGGGTCGGCCTTTGGGTCCTTCTCGTTGCGGCCCTGCCCGGAGTAGACCGGCCCGCCCTGCGTGCTGCCGATGGCCAGCCGTTTCTTGATCGCGGCCTCGTTCGCGATCTTCACGAGTACCGGCGTCCACCCGGCCTGTTGCAGCGTGGCGGCCGCCGGCCCGCGCGCGACCTTCACGCGGGCCTCCGGGTTGATGGTCACGACGAACAACACGCGATCGTCGAGCAGTTTCTGAACCTCGACCGCGTCGCGTTTCTCGCCGGCAACCTGGAGTGCCTTCGCGAGTTCCGCCGGCAGCGGCGTGCCGAGGAAGGCGAGCGCCTTCGCCACTCGCTCGGCATTGGCCGCAACCGGCTGCCCTTCCTCGGCAACAACGGGCGGTTTCTCCACGGCGAGCAGGGCAGGGACGAGCCAGAGAACGAGCGAGAGGGAGAGGAATCGCATGGCGGCTCCGGGGTGTGACGGGGATCGCCTCTGTGTTACCGCGCCGCCGCGAGAAACGCCACGAATTTCCGAACCGCGACTTCCGAAGTCCGGCTTCGACTTCGGAAGTCCGCGCCGCCGCGACCTCGACGGATCAGGCACTGGCCCCGCTCGACTTCCGAAGTCGAAGCCGGACTTCGGAAGTCGGTCCCCGCCGCCCCCGATTTTCCGTCGGCCTTCCTTTGTTCGGCGAAGTGTGGATAATAGGCGGTGCCTCTCCGGGCGGAGGAATCGACCGTGATCCGAGCCGTGATAATCGTGCTGCTGATGGCCGCGACCGCGTGGGCCGCCCCGGTGCCGAAACCGACGCCGCCCGACCCATTCGGGTTCGGCTACCTCGGCGTGTGGAAGAACACCGACGACGAACTCCGCATCGACCGCGTCGAGCCGAACGGCCCAGCCGCGAAGGCCGGATTGCTGGCCGGCGACCAGTTCTACGAGATCGGCACAACCCAGCCGCAGACCTTCGAGGACATTCGCAAAGTGATCGGCGACCTCCGCCCCGGCTCGCGGGTGCCCGTCGTGGTGAAGCGCGGCGAAAAGAAGGTGTCGGTGGTCATCGTCCTCGGCCTACGCCCCGAGAACCTCAACCCCCAACCGGTGCCGCTGTACCCGGAGCCGTAGATCAGGGCGAAAGCCCAGGAACGGCCGTCCCTGGGCTTTCGCCCGCTGATCCATATTTTATCCCGGATGCAACGCCCCCATCACGCGGGGGAGATGTTGTGTTCCTACTGGCTCTCCGGGAGAATCACTGCGATGGCAGTCAAAGTCGGCATCAACGGGTTTGGGCGGATCGGTCGGCTCGTGTTCCGTGCCCTGGTCGATCAAGGGCTTCTCGGCAAAGAATTCGACGTGGTCGCCGTCAACGATGTGGTCCCGGCCGACAACCTCGCGTACCTCCTCAAGTACGACTCGACGCAGGGCCGGTTCAGCAAGACCGTCACCACCAAGAAGTCCAAGCCCGGCCTGGAAGACGACGACATCCTTGTCGTGGACGGCCACGAGATCAAGTCGCTTGGCCTGCGGGCCACCCCGGAACAACTGCCGTGGAAAGACCTCGGCGTCGAGTACGTGATCGAATCGACCGGCCTTTGGACGGAAGCCGCGAAGGCGAAGGGGCACATCACCGCCGGCGCGAAGAAGGTCATCATCTCCGCCCCGGCCAAGGATGAAGACATCACGGTCGTGATGGGCGTGAATAACGAGAAGTACGACCCGAAGGCCCACAACATCATCAGCAACGCGAGTTGTACGACGAACTGCCTCGCGCCGGTCGTTCACGTGCTGTTGAAGGAAGGATTCGGCATCGAAGAAGGCTTGATGACGACGATCCACAGTTACACGGCCACGCAGAAGACCGTGGACGGCCCCGGCGGCAAGAAGGACTGGAAGGGCGGCCGGGCGGCGGCGGTCAACATCATCCCCAGCACGACCGGCGCGGCGAAGGCCGTCGGACTGGCGATCCCCGAAGTGAAGGGCAAGCTCACCGGCATGTCGTTCCGGGTACCGACGCCGACCGTCAGCGTCGTGGACCTGACCGTGAAGACGACGAAGACCACGAACTACAAGGATATCTGCGCCGCCATGAAGAAGGCGAGCGAGACATACCTGAAGGGCATCCTCGCCGTGACCGACGAAGACGTGGTGAGCAGCGACTTCATCCACGACAATCACAGCAGCATCTTCGACATCGGCAGCGGCATGGAGCTGAACGGCAACTTCTTCAAGCTCGTGAGCTGGTACGACAACGAGTGGGGCTACAGCAACCGGTGCGTGGACCTGCTGAAGTACATGGTCGCGAAGGGCTGATCGCGGTTAAAATGGGCGGAAGGCGCCTTCCGCCCATTCTTTGGAGTTACTCGATGATCACAGCCCAAGACGTTCGCGATCGATTGACGACCACGCCATTTCAGCCGTTTCGTGTGATTACTTCGTCTGGCTCGAGCTACGACGTTTATCACCCCGACGTCGTTATCGTGGCCCGGCGGTACTTGTACGTGGGCATGTTTGAACCGAACCAGTCAGCCATTCCCGAACGGGTGGCCACCGTGTCGATGTTGCACATCACCGACTTGCAGCCGCTCCCGTCGCCCGTGCCGGCGTAATCCATCCACACTCACTTAAAGACATCGCACATGGCCAAGCACACCCTCGCCGACCTCGGCGACCTGACGGGCAAGAAAGTCCTCATCCGCGTGGACTTCAACGTGCCGCTCGACAAGGTCAGCGGCGAGATCAAGAACGACCGCCGCATCCGCGGGGCGATTCCCACACTGAAGGCGCTGCTGAAGGCCGGCGCGTCCGTCATCGCGATGAGCCACCTCGGCCGGCCGAGCGGCGACGCGGTGAAGGACAAACTGCTGACGATGGACAAGGTCGTCGAACGCCTCGCCGACCTGCTCGACAAGCCGGTGAAGAAGGCTGGCAGCACCGTCGTCGGCCCGGACGTGACGGCCGCCGTCGCCGCGATGCAGCCGGGCGACGTGGTCATGCTGGAGAATGTCCGCTTCGACCCCCGCGAGCAGAAGAACGACCCGGAGTTTGCGGCCGCCATCGCCACCCTCGGCGACGCCTACGTGAACGACGCCTTCGGGACGTGCCACAACGACAAGGACGCGAGCATGGTCGCGGTGCCGGCGGCACTGAAGTCGGTACGGAAGCCGCGGGCCGTCGGCTTGTTGGTGGCGAAGGAACTGGACATCATCGAAGGGCTGATGAGCGCCCCGAAGAAGCCGGTTCTGGCCGTCATGGGCGGGGCGAAGGTGTCGGACAAGATCGCGTTCATCAACGCGCTGTTGCAGAAGGTCGATCACCTGCTCATCGGCGGCAAGATGGCGTACACCTTCTTGAAGGCGAAGGGCGTGGACGTCGGCAGCACGCAGGTCGCCGCGGAAGAACTCGCAGCCGCCCAACCGCTGTTGCCGTTCGTGGGCACGAAGATCACCCTGCCGGTCGATGCGCTCGCGGCCAAGTCGGACGACCTGACTACCACGCAGGTTTTCGAGGGCAACATCGCCGCCGGGTACGAGGGCGTGGACATCGGCCCGAAGACGCTGGCGATGTACGCCGACAAGATCCAACAGGCCGGCACGGTGATCTGGAACGGCCCGGTCGGCTGGTTCGAGAAGACCGCCTTCAGCAAGGGTACGAAGGGCATCGCCGAGGCGATGGCGAACAGCGGCGCGGTCACGGTCGTCGGCGGCGGCGAGACGGCGGAAGCCGTCGAGCAGTTCGGCTACGACACCAAGATGACGCACGTCAGCACCGGCGGCGGTGCGTTCCTCGCTTACGTCGAGGGGAAGAAGTTCCAATCTCTGGCCCAGATCGACGACAAATAACACCGGGCGAAGCCCACCCGTCGCGACGGGTGAGCTTTCGCGGAGTAGCGATGTCCTCTTCCGAAATCAAACGTGGCGTCCCCGAAGGATTGTGGATTAAGTGCCCCACGTGCAAGGCTACGCTCTTCAAGAAGGACGTGGAGCGGAACCTGAACGTCTGCGAGATGTGCCAGCACCACTTCTACACGTCGGCCAACGACCGCATCGCCCAACTGCTCGACGAGAACACCTTCGAGGAGTGGGACACGAGCCTGCAATCCGTGGACACGCTCGGCTTCGTGGACAGCCAACCGTACAGCAAGCGGATCGTCGATCAACAGCGGAAGACCGGCCTGAACGATGCGGCCGTCACCGGCCGAGGGTTCATCCGCGGGCGGGGCGTGGTCATTGGCATCACCGACTTCGCATTCATGGCAGGCAGCATGGGCAGCGTCGTCGGCGAGAAGTTGGCCCGCGCTGCGGAGCGGGCCACCGAACTGCGGGTGCCGTTGATCTTCGTCTCCGGCTCCGGTGGCGGCGCACGGATGCAAGAGGGTATCCTGTCGCTGATGCAGATGGCGAAGGTGTCGGCCGCACTCGCCCGGTACGACTCGGCTGGCGGGCTGTACATTTGCGTGCTGACGAACCCGACGATGGGCGGCGTGGCCGCGAGTTGGGCCTTCCAGGGGGACATCACCCTGGCTGAGCCGAAGGCGATGGTCGGCTTCGCCGGCGCACGAACGATCCAGAACACGATCCGCATCGAACTGCCAGCCGGCTTCCAGACCAGCGAGTTCCTGATGAAGCACGGCTTCGTGGACCGCATCGTCCACCGCAAAGACCTGCGAACTGAAGTGGCCCAACTCATCGACTACTGCGACATGAAGTAGGGCAACCGTCGGGTGGTGCCGAGTCCTCGAAGCCCACCCGGGGTCCCACCGATCGGCGGGTCTCGAAGACTCGGGCACCACCCGACAAGAGCCTCACCGCTCCGCCGGCGTTGCCCACTTCTCGGCGGGTTGAGTCGGCTTCCACGCGGCGAGGGCGTCGAGCAACTCGCCGACCGTTTCCCGCACGATCAGCAACTCGCGGTGCTTCGGCTTGAGCAAGCCTTCCGTTACGACGTGGTCCAGCCAGGCCAACAGCGGCGTGTAAAAGCCGGCGACGTTCAGAAGGCCGATCGGCTTCTGGTGAATGCCGATCTGTGCCCAGGTGAGAATCTCGAAGAGTTCGTCGCACGTCCCGAACCCGCCGGGCAGGGCGAGGAAGGCGTCGGCCCGGTCGGCCATCATCGCCTTGCGGACGTGCATCGTATCCACGACGATCAGTTCCGCCCCGTCGGCGAAGGCGATTTCCTTCGCGGCCAACATGCCAGGGATGACGCCGACGACGCAGCCGTGGTGCGCGACCATCGCCGTGGCGACTTCGCCCATGAGGCCGACGCGGCCGCCGCCGTAGACGAGCGTGAGCGACCGGCGGGCGAGTTCCGCCCCGACTTTGCGGGCGGTCTGGGCGTACACGGGGTTCGTGCCGCTCGCGGACCCGCAGAAGACGCAGACGGCGTTCATGGTGTCCATCCTGGATGGTGTCGGGCGAAATCTAAGGGGCGCGAATCACACGGGTTTTCGGCCCCGGATGGGGCCGCGGGGGTGTAGCCACGGGTGAAGCGGAGGCCGGCGAAGCACGGCCGGAGCGCAACCCGTGGAACCTCGAACCCCGAAACGACTCTGCCCCGGAGGGGCAGCGGGACGAGTGAGGATCGTTCCGCTGCCCCTCCGGGGCAGAATCACCGCGTGAGACTTCCACGGGTTCCGCTGCGCTCCACCCGTGGCTACACACCGCGGCCCCATCCGGGGCCGAAAACCGTTCATCCGACCGGGGTCAGGTCGACGGGAAATCGACTCCGTTCTTCCCAGAGTCCCAGCTTGTCGGGCATGTCGTCCAGACATTCGTCGTTACGGCCGTGCCACGCCCGGTTCAGGTGCGCACAAATATGACCGAGTTGAATGCTAAAGTCGATTTCGTCGATCCGTCCTTCCGCCACCATCTGAGCGATAAGGTTCCCGAGGTGTTTGTGGGTATCATTCAATCCGTCCACGAGCATCGCCCATGCGACGGGATGTTCCGCGTTCGTCAACACGCCGCACCCTCTCCCCGGTCGATTACTTCTTCGCCGGCGCCGCCCCGGCGGCGGCCAGCACCTTTTCCGGTTTCGGCTTCGGGCGGGCGGCGGGGCCGTTGTCGTTGGCCCGCTGCTCGACGCTCGCGGCGTGGGCCGTCAGGCCTTCCTTCTTCGCGATGTACACCACATCCTCGGCGATGTCCTTCAAGCCGTTGCGGGTGAACCGCAAAATGCTCGTCCGCTTGCGGAAGTCGTTCGCCGTCAGGCCACTACTGAAGCGAGCCGTGCCGCCGGTCGGTAGGACGTGGCTCGGGCCGGCCGCGTAGTCGCCCAGGGCCACCGGGGTGAACGGCCCCAGGAAGATCGCACCGGCACTGTGGACCGACTCCGCGAACCCGTCCGGGTCGCGGGTCTGGATGTGCAAGTGCTCCGGAGCCAGCGCGTTCACGCAGTCGATGGCCGCTTGCTTGTCCGGAGCCAGCACGAACGCCCCGTAGCGTTCCAGCGAGTCCTTCGCCAGATCGCCCCGCGACAGTTTCCCCATTCGCTTGACCAGTGCCGCTTCGACTTCGTTGAGCAGCGGTTCGTACCACGTCACCAGGATCGGCACGCCCGGCGAGTGTTCCGCCTGGGCGAGTAGGTCGAGAGCCACGTAGTGCGGGTGGGCCGAGTCGTCGGCGGCCACCACGATCTCGCTGGGGCCGGCGATGCAGTCGATAGCCACCTGGCCGTACACGTACTTCTTGGCGAGGGCCACGAACTGACTGCCGGGGCCGACGATCATCTCGACCGGCTTCAGGCCGTCCACGCCATACGCCATCGCGGCGATGGCCTGGGCACCGCCCACGCGGTAGACTTCGTCCACTTCCAGTTCGTGGCAGATGGCCAGCATGTCCTTGCTGTACGCGCCGGTGTCCTTCGGCGGCATACACACTACGATCTGGTTCACGCCCGCCGCCTTCGCCGGGCACACGGTCATGAGCAGCGTCGAGGGGTACGCGGCCGCCCCGCCAGGGCAGTACACGCCCACCCGCTGGAGCGGGCGGTAACGCAGGGTGACTTCGTGCTGCCCGGACACTCGCAACTCGGCATCCTGGTGCAGCAGGCCGTGCTGGAACGAGTCGATGTTGTACCGAATGCGGCGGACGACCTCCAGGAACTCCGAGGGGGCCGCGGCGTGGGCGGCGGCCATCTCTTCCTTCTTCACGCGAAGGGCTTCCGGCTTCAACTTCACCTTGTCGAAGGATTCCGTGTACTGGAGCAGGGCGGGGAGGCCCTTGGTCCGCACATCGGTGCAAATCCGCTCGACGGCCTGCACGGGCGTAAGTTGTTGACCGAAAACAGCTTGCGTGAGTTTCTTGGCCTGGGCCGAGACGATCTCGGATTCGGGTCGGAACTGGTCGCGGAGCTTGGCCAGTTGCGTGGACGCGTTAGCTGCCGTCAGGTCGATGCGCCGGATTTTCAGGGAACCCATTCTGCTACCTCGGCCGCCGATTCGGACTTAACCGGAATCGGGGGCATGACTTCCGTCGTGGCAATCGGCCGCCGTCGAACACCGGGCGGCGGAGAAGGGACTTCTACTGTTATAGGAACGAGTGTTCGGAGTCGCAACGGATGGGGTGCGATTCGGACGACGGGGCAAGCTGTATCGTCTTCCGATTGTTTGGTTTGCGCTGATTGTGTGGAAACGATTTCGCTGGACCGGCCGACTGCGGTCACGACAAGCCACCGGCGGTCAGCACGGCGTCGGCCCATGTCTGCTGATCGGGCGTCAGCGGCGGGACCGGCGGCTGGCGGTAATTGAGGCGGCGAGAGAATAGCGATTCGTCGAACGCACGGTCGAACGCCGGTTGCAGGTCGACGCCGACGGCTGGCACGTCCGGGCCGAGTGGGATGGGAATCGTCGGCAGTCGCTGGGCGAGTTCGATGGCCCGTGCCCGCGTGACGAACTCGTCGTCGGGCCGCGTGAACGCGACGTGGTAGACGTACCGCGGGGCCTGCCGGCGGAGGTCGCGGACGTTCGTCTGAGTCGTGGGAACACCGCCCCGAAGAAAGTCGATCTCGACGAGATTCACCCCGGCCAACAGGAGTTCTCGCTGCTTCGCCCGATACAATCCGTGGCCGGCCGCGCCACGGGTCTTGTTCGTCAGGCTCAAGAGTTCGATGGACGTGACCAGCCGGTTGCCGCCGTCGGTCGTGCGAATCTCGATAAACCCTTCCGTGATTTCTTCGGCCGGGGGGGGCGGACCGGTGACCACGAGCAAATCAGTTTCGAGTTGCGTGAGCGTGGCCGTGCCACCGCCCGGCGAGCCGCTGACCGGCGTGAGGATGTCCACATCCGGCTCGACGTTGCGGTCGGACACCTCGGCGTACACGCGCGTGGACAACGCAGCGAAGTACGGCGGCGGAATGACCAGGTTGATGGCCGCACGAAGACTGGCCAGGAAGCCAGAATGGAAGTCGGTCCAGTAGGCCGGGCCTTCCAGCCACGGGTTCATTCCGGGGAACGGGGACGGCATCGTGGGAACCTCCTCCCTCCTCTGTATCCTACTTCTTCACTTTCTCCAATCGCTCTTTTGCGGCCTTCGCCCAGTCGCTGCCGGCGGGGGCGTCCTTCAGCAGCCGCGTCAGCAGCTTCTCGGCGTCGGCGGGCTTCTTGTCTTCCTCGTAAGCTCGGGCGGCTTCGAGGACGGCGGCGTAACCGAGGTCGGGGTAGTCGTAGGTGTACGGCACCGCCATCAGGGTCGCGACCGCCTCGGCGTACTTCTTCTGCGACAGTCGGCACAGGCCGATCTGCGTCTGGGCCCGGGCGGCCACCTCGGCCGTCGTTGCGGTCGTCACGGCCTGGTACTGGTTCACCGCCTCGTCGTACTTCGATTGATTTTGCAGTGCCCACCCGAAGCCGTAGCGGGCCTCCGTCACGAACGGGCTGTTGCCGTAGCGGTTCACGGTCGTCTCGAAGGCGACGCGGGCCGGCTCCCACTGCTTGGTCGCGGCGAGCGACTGGCCGAGGCGGAGTATGGCCCGATCACTGACGCCGGGTACGTTGTGGAACTCCGGCTTGTCGCGGAAGATGGCCAGCCGTTCGGCCGCCTTCGCGAAGTCCCCCTGCGCGAAGATCGCTTCGCCCTGCCGGTAGATCGCCTGCCCGCGGTGCGGCGACTTCTCGTTGCCGGCCA
>JBBQCQ010000020.1:0-14106 GCA_038318835.1 Gemmatales bacterium
CGTGGGGATGGCCGGCCGACCCACGGACGTTCGTCCGTGGGCTTCGCCCAAAAAATCCAGAGGCGTCACGCGATCCTCAACGTGCGGCACGTCTCTTCGTAGGTCGCCTCCAGGTCGAGCATCGTCCCGTCGCGATCGTTCAGCCAGATCGGCAGCGCCGGCAACGTTTGGCCGACGTTCAAGACGTGCGGCCACAGGTCCAACCGCCACCTCGGACGAACGTCGCGGCGGTGGACCGTCACCGCGTACAGCGACGCCACAGCCGTCACCGGGTCCGATTGACCGAGCGATTCCAGCAGTTCCGCGTACAGATTGAACTGCCGGATCGTTATCATGTCCACGATCGAAACGCAAACGTATTGTTGCAGCAACGCAGCACACTTCGTCACGAACGCCCGCCGGCTCTCGGGCCGGTCCTTGTTCGCCGGGCTGACGAACTCGATCACCGCAACCAGCCGCTGCCCTTCGTCCGCGTCGTAGATGCGGACTTCGTACTCGTCCTGGTCGGGCAAGTCCGTCTCCAGCGTCAGCGTCGGCTTCGGTGGGGTGATGAGGGCCGTGGCAACGCCACCGTTCGTTTCGGATGAACTCCCTTCAACAACGGCGTCTTCATTCTCGAAGGTGCCCACGTCGATCTCGAAGAACTGACCGAGATGCACCTGGGGCGCAACGTGATACCGGCTGGGCAGGATGCGGAACAGGTGTTGCACGATGACCGCGGGCCACATGCCGTGGACGCGGTCCCAGGTCGGCCGGCGGCCGGCGGGCTGGTCGAAGTGATCGCGTAGCGGCATTCGCGGCTCCTTGGGCTTCCCACCAAGTATACCACCCCGACTGCTCTGGCGAAGCGGCCGGCGGAAACACTACAGTAGCGGGTATCCATTGTCCCCCTCGATCCCCACGAGCTGTCATGGCTGAACCCATTTTCGTCGCCAAGTGCGAACACGACGTCTGCATCCTTCCCAAGATGGCCAACCGCCACGGCCTCGTCGCCGGGGCCACCGGGACCGGCAAGACCGTCACCCTGCAGCGCATGGCCGAGGGTTTCAGCCGCATCGGGGTGCCGGTGTTCCTCGCCGACGTGAAAGGCGACCTCTCCGGCCTCAGCCGCGTCGGCTCGGAAGCCAATACGCGAGTCGCCGCCCGCGTCGAGCAACTCGGACTGAAAGAAACCTTCAGCTACTCCGCGTGCCCCGTCGTCTTCTGGGATGTGTTCGGTGAGCAGGGCCACCCAATCCGGGCCACCATCAGCGAGATGGGGCCGCTCTTGCTCTCGCGCCTCCTCGACCTCAACGACACCCAGGCCGGCGTGCTCCAGATCACGTTCAAGGTCGCCGACGACAACGGCCTCCTGCTCCTCGACCTGAAAGACCTGCGGGCGATGCTCCAGCACGTCAGCGCGAACGCGAAGCAGTTCGCCGCCGAGTACGGCAACGTCTCGGCCGCCAGCGTCGGCGCCATCCAGCGCGGCCTCCTGCGGTTGGAGGAGCAGGGCGGCGACAAGTTCTTCGGCGAGCCGGCGCTCAACCTCATGGACTTCCTCCAGACCGGCGCACGGGGCAAGGGGAACATCAACATCCTCGCGGCCGACAAGCTGCTGCAATCGCCGCAACTGTACGCCACGTTCCTGCTCTGGCTGCTCGCCGAACTCTTCGAGCAACTGCCCGAAGTCGGCGACGTGGACAAGCCGAAGATCGTGTTCT
This sequence comes from Gemmatales bacterium, assembly GCA_038318835.1. Classification (GTDB taxonomy): domain Bacteria; phylum Planctomycetota; class Planctomycetia; order Gemmatales; family Gemmataceae; genus Limnoglobus. The sequence goes on from JBBQCQ010000020.1 coordinate 1,704, forward strand.
TCTTCGACGAGGCGCACCTGCTGTTCAACGACGCGCCGAAGTCGCTGATGGAGAAGATCGAGCAAGTCGTGCGGCTGATCCGCTCGAAGGGCGTCGGCGTGTACTTCGTCACGCAGAACCCGCTCGACGTGCCGGAGACGGTGCTGGCGCAGCTCGGCAACCGCGTGCAGCACGCGCTCCGGGCGTTCACGCCGCGAGACCAGAGGGCCGTGGCAACGGCGGCGCAGACCTTCCGCCAGAATCCGAACCTCGACGTGGAAGAGGCGATCACGCAGCTTTCCGTCGGTGAGGCGCTGCTGTCGTTCCTGGATGAGAAGGGCACGCCGGGGATCGTGCAGCGGGGCTTCGTTGTGCCGCCGGGGACGCTGATCGGCCCGATCACGGCGGAGCAGCGGAAGGCCGTGATCGAGTCGTCCGTGGTCTTCGGCGTGTACGAAAAGATGATCGACCGCGAATCGGCCTACGAGGTACTGAAGGGCAAGGTCGCCCCCGACGGCGGCGGCGAGAAGGCCGCGGCCGATCAGGGGTCGAAGCGAGCCGATTTCGAGAAGAAGCAGGCCGAGCAGCAGGCGCAGGTGGAAGAGAAGCCGGCCGCGAAGGGGCCGCGGAAGGACAGCATCCTCATGGGCTTCGCGAAGAGCGCCGCCCGCTCGCTCGGCACGGCCGTGGTCGGCGCCCTGAAGCGCGGCGTGCTGGACAACCTGTTCGGCGGTACGAAGAAGAAGCGGTGAGGCGCCTCACCGCCAGTCGAGGCTGCCGAAGATCACGGTGAACGCGCCGTCGGCCTTCGCCGTCGCGAGCGCCTTCGCGTTCGTGCCGTCGAGGTCGCACACGGTCAGCGTCGAGGTCGTGACGGCTTTCGCTTGCTCCTCGGTCGTCCCGCCGCCGCGAGCCTTCCACGAGTACGCGAGTCGCTTGCCGTCCGGGGACCAGCAGACGCTTTCCGCGTCCGCGTTCTCGGCCACCTTCGGGATCGGCGTCACCGCGTTGGTTGCGAGGTCGATCACGACCGGAACCTTACGGAAGCTGTCGCCAGGCTTGCTCGCCCCTTCGCCCAGGCCGAGAACCTGCCGGCCGTCGGGCGAGAACCGGCCGTACAGGATCGTCGCCCGCGGCGGGCCGAGGGCCTGGAGTTCCTTGCCCTCGCGGCTGAAGAGGTACATCCGGTGGTTCGTCCACTGGCCCGCCTTCGTCTGCACCTGGGCCGTCAAAAACTGCTTCCCGTCCCGTGACCAATCGAGGACGACGTTCCCCTTCGGCAGCAACAACGGCGTCGCCTTCTTCGTGGCCACCTCGACGACGGCGTGCGTGGCGACGAATGCTTGCTGGGCCGCCGGGTTCCCCGTGTCATAGTCCGTCACGGCGAGTTCCTTGCCGTCCGGCGACCACGCCATGCTGCGGCCGAAGATGCCGAGGTCCGTGCCCGGCCCGTCGCCGTCGACCGCCCGTACGAACACGCGGCGGGGAACCTCCGCCCGCGTGCCGCGCTCGCCGCCGAAGACAAAGTACGCGACCTGCTTGCCGTCCGGCGACAGCCGCACCTGATCGCTGAGGGCCACGTCCTTGAGCAGCGTCTCCGGGCCGCCGTCGGGGCCAATGAGCCGCAGTTGGCCGACGCTTTGCTGGAAGAACGCGACCGTCCCCGGCGGGGCCGGCTTCTCCTTCGGGATCGGGGCGAACGTCATCGTCCGCGGGTCCACCTTCGGCTTGGCCTTCGCCGGGAACCAGCCGAGAAACTGCGTGTTCTGGTTGTCGTTCGCGAAGCGGGCGAGCTCCCGCACGTCCGTGCCGTCCGGCGCGGCAGTGAACAGTGTCGTGTCGTGCAAGACGCCGGTGTCGGGGTCGTAGTCGAAGCGGGCGTACGCGACCCGCGTGCCGTCCGGCGACCACCGCATCACGGCGAACGCCGCCTTCTCGAATCGCGCCACTTCCTGGAATTTGCCCGTCGCGGCCGTCAGATTGAACCACTTCGTGCCCGGCTTCCGAATCGGGTGGTTCCACCCGGTGGCGAGGAACGTCTTGCCGTCCGGCGATGGTTCGAGCCACATCAGGGAATAGTCGTCGTTGATCGGCGTCGGCTTGCCGCCGGCTACCGGGACCGTGTGCCAGCGGTAGTTCGGCAGCTTCGGGTCGCGGCCCACGTTGTTGTGGATGGCCCGCCAGGTCTTGCCGTCGGCCGACCACTGCACGATCTGGTGATCCTTGGGCACGTCGATCTTCTCGTCCGCCTTCGCGGCCAGGTCGAACAGCCGGTTCTCGAAGATGTGATACCTCTGTTCGTTGACGATCTCCAACTCCGTGACCCGCGTCCGCACGACTTTCGTCCCGTCCGGCGACCAGACGAACTGGTCGTTCCCCTGGTACGGCACGCCCAGGTCTTCGCCGGCCGTGCCCTCGCCGATGTCGCGGCGGTGCAGCGTCAGCCGCTCCGCGTCGTCCGGGGCCGCCTCGCCGCCCTTGCCCGCGAACAAGACCTTCGTCCCGCCCGGCGTGAGGCCGAGGAAGTGCTTGCCGTCCTGAATCGTGAGCTTCCGCACCTCCTTCCCGTCCGGCGTGTGGGCCGTCAGCGCGCCGGACTTCGTGTTGTGCAGCCAGATATGGCCGTCGTCCTTCTCCGCCTTCGGCACAGGGGCCGCGCTCACTTCCATGCCGCCCTTCGGCACGAGCGCGCCGGCGCCGAGGAAGGCCATCAGCACGACGGCGAGCGTGGCCAGTTTTAATTTGCTGAACATCATGGTTCGCATCACTCCGGTGGCGATGGCCGAGACGGTCGGGGGAAGGGGGGCCGCGAGCGAGACCGGCGGGGCGGCGGTGGCCGACTGTGCGACGGCCGCGAACAGAGCGGCCGAGAAGGCGACGCCCCGCTTTGCGAGGCGGGCTGCGAGTTGCTTGCGAGCCGCCGCGAGGCGGCTGGACAGGGTGCCCTCGGCGATGCCGAGATGTCGGGCGGCTGCGGCCCGGCTGACGCCGTCGAGTTCGCACAGCACGACGGCCGCACGAAGGGCGTCGGACAGGTTCGCGATCTCGTCGTCGAGCATCGCGAGCACGTCGGAATCGACGGCGGTCGAAGTGGCGGCCGGTGTTTCCGGCACCTGGGCGGCGAGCGTTTCCTTGCGGCGTCGGCTCACAGCGTAGGCCTCCAGCGCGGCCTTGCGGGCCACCCCGTACAGGAATCCGCCGACGGCCGACCGCGGTTGCACCGCGTGGGCCTTCCGGGTGAGGACGACGAACACCGCCTGAAAGGCGTCTTCCGCGAGTTGGTGCTGGCCGAGCACGCGACGGCACACGGCGTACACCCGCGGTCCGTGCCGCCGGACGAGTTCAGCGAAGGCGTCTTCGTCGCGGTTGGCGACGAACCGTTCGAGCAACTCGCCGCACGCGACGTGCTTTCGCGTGGCCGCGTGCCGCAGGCGATCGACGACGTTCCGCAGGCCGGCCGTGGGCATGGACGCTTCCCTCCCCGATTCAGGATAGTATCTGGTGGGAAGCGGTCGGCGCGTCGGTGGAATTTGACACGGACGGCGCGACGTGAGTCCGCCGGCTCTTCCGAGACGAGCACACCGGAAGACTTACGTCGCGCCGTTCGCCCGAACCCGTCGGTCGGCCGCGGTGTCCGTTACGGAACCCGGAGAAAACCCCGTGCGAAAACTTGCCAGCATCCAGACCGTGAACGCCGTGGAACCGATCCCGAAGGCCGACGCCATCGAGCGAGTCCGCGTGCTCGGGTGGTGGGTCGTCGCCAAGAAGGGCGAGCACCGGCCGGGCGACAAGGTCGTTTATTGCGAGATCGACTCGCTGCTGCCCGAACGGCCGGCGTTCGAGTTCCTGCGGGCGAGCAGCTTCAAGCCGGCCCGCGACGATTCGCCGGCCGGGTTCCGCATCAAGACGGTGAAGCTCCGTGGGCAGGTGTCGCAGGGCATCTGCTTCCCGCTGTCGATTCTGTCGCCCGACGCCCCGACCGACGAAGGGGCCGACGTGACCGACCTCCTCGGCATCGTGAAGTGGGAACCACCGCTACCGGTGGGCCTGAGCGGACGAGTGAAGGGCAGCTTCCCCGGCTTCCTGCCCAAGACCGACGAGACGCGGGTGCAGGTGCTGGAAAGGGTGCTTCAGCGGCACCGGGGGAAGACGTTCGCTATCACCGAGAAGCTCGACGGCACGTCGTTCACCGCGTTCCTGCGTCACGGCGAGTTCGGCATTTGCAGCCGCAACCTGTGGCTGGACGAAACCGACGAGTCGAACGTGCTGGCGCGAATCGCGCAGGGGCTGAAGCTAGACGAGAAACTACGGGCCGCTCGCGATCAGCTCGGCCACGATCTCGCGATTCAGGCGGAAGTGATCGGGCCGGGTGTGCAGGGGAACAAGTACGCGCTGCCGGCCGTCACGCTCCGCGTGTTCAGCGTGCTGAACGTGGACACGTACCGGTTGCTCGACCATGCCGTGCAGTTGGCCGTACTGGCCGAGATGGGCCTGGATGCGGTGCCGCAACTCGGCCCCCTGGTGCTCGCGCACACAGTGGACGAACTGGTCGCGCTCTCCGAGGGCACGAGCGTGTTGAACCCGCGGGTGCAGCGCGAGGGCATCGTCCTGCGGCCGTTGGCCGAGGAGTACGAGGACGACCTGGGCGGCCGCTTGAGCCTCAAGGCGATCAACCCGAAGTTCCTGCTGAAGTACGACGAGTGACTGCCGGAAAAGAGTAGATTTACCACGGAGGCATGGAGAACACGGAGAAGACAAACGCTAGATAAGCTGACTTCTCGGCCTTTCTCTTCTCCGTGGTCTCCGTGCCTCCGTGGTAATGCGAAGTTCGAGAGTCGGATTTCCCGAATGGTAGCAGATGCCCTCACACCGACGGCAGGGTGTAGGCGAAGTCGTAGAAGTGTTTCTCGCCCCTGATCTGGATCGTCATTGTGCCGGTCAGGCCGACTGGGTCGCTGGTGCCGGAGTCCGTGACGACGGTGATCGTCAGGCCCGGCACGCCGCGGGTCATCGTGCCGCTGTGCTGGAGGACAAACGTGCCCGACCGCCGAGTGTGCGTGTAACACGCTCGATGACCACGTACCCGGTCGAGCCTTTTACTGTGGTGCCGGCCGAGAGCATCTCGCCGATGCTCTCGGTTTCCAGGTTGCCATGGAACTGCTTCTCGATCGACCGTCGGCCGTGCGGCCAGCTTCAACTCGAACGATCCGCAGATGGGATTCGTCATCGTGCCCCCCAGCCGCGAAGCAAAAAATGGCCCGGACAGACCGGAAAATCTTCGACGCCCGCAACAGTTCCAGCCGGGTCGCGAGGATGCGGTGGGGCAAGCGAACCGCTGCCAGGATGCGTTCTTGAAGGTGGGTAACGAGGCCATCCCGCAAAAGAAACTCGACCAGTTGGTGGCGATGGTGCTGGGCCAAGAAGCTCAATTAGCATGGTGGAAGCAGCAAGGATTGAAGTTCGACTTTGTTGCCCGGTCCGCACCGAATGGGCGTCCGCGCAGGTAACTCACTCGTCGATTTTGAAGGTGAGATCGCCGAGGAAGTCGCCGGTCAGGATCACGTTGAAGGTGTAAAAATGAAATCCTTCTTAATTGTGGCGGCAAACTCTTCGGAACAGGCGATGGTGAAGTATCCCTTCTTGGGGAACCCGGCGAAGTCCAACTCGTTCTTCATGCGAAAGTCGCAACGGATCGAGTAAGTCTTCCCCAACGCTCGGCCGATCCGCTCGACCGTGGCTTTTTCAGTTCGATTCGCTTGCCCTTGAATTTGCCCAACACAACGGCGGGGTTTTCGTGGTGTTGGTTCCCCAGATCGGTCGCGTCGATAGTGGTTTGCGGTTCACGTTCCGCTTCCCGTTTCCCTGCGATGGGTGGGGCGTCTTTCCGGTCTGAGGTGACGAGCACTCCCAGACAACACAGGAAGCACAAGGAACCGCCCACGCCGAGGACGACCCAGAGCACGACCAGCCCGGCACTGTAGGGCGAGGCGTTACCGCGACGCGGCCGACGACTGCGGCGTGAGGGCCGGTCATCGTCGTCATCGTCGTCTCGGCCGCGTCGCGACATGTCCCATTCCTCTGTCGTTTTACTTCCCGCTCGCGGCGGCCAACCCGACGCGCCCTTCGCGGAAATACAGTTCCATCACCGGGTACACCTGTCCCATCGCGTCGGTGAACGTGCCCTCGTAAACGTGAATCGGCCCAGCCCAGGTTCCGATGGGGTCTTCCCGCGTGCGGGTGGGCAGCCGGTACTTGCGTTCCACCTCTTCGCGTGTGCGATCTAGCACGCTGACACGGAAGAGATCGACGTTCATCGTGAGCGGCTTGGGATTATTCGCGGCTTGAGCGGGGATAGGTGCCGGTGCGCGAAGTTCGGGACGTGGCGGGTTGGCGGCGATACGGTCAACGTCGCGGGCCAGAGGTACGGCGAAGGGGTGACGGTAGCGGTCCCGACGTGCGGCCGATCAGGAACCCGCCACCGAGTCCGACGGCAAGGCCCGCCGCGAGAGCAATGCCAACATACAGGACCGACGATGTCTTTCGCCCGCTCTCATGCACATTGTCGCGCATGTTCCGCATGTCTCGCCCTCTCGTGTGAGTGAGGGCATCTTCCGTGGAAGTGTTCTCCCCTCAAGGTGTTCGCTTGGGCGGTTCACCCCCACGTGTGTAGGGAAGATCAGGGTCCGCGATCTCGGCGATCTCATGAGCGTGGGCGAGCGTGTCGCGGAGACTGCGGAGTTCCGTGCCGGCCGAGGTCCGACACGGGATGAACGGCTCGTCGATCAGGTTGAACGCGGGTGACATGTCGCACTCCTTCTGCCGTCTTCTTGACACTTTCACGCCAGTGTGTGACAGAAAGTTTTGAGATTATCCTCAGATTGACAGCCGCGCAATATTGAAAACTTCGTCCCGCTCTGTGGGCAAGCCAACAGCTATATAAAAACTCGACGACCCACCGAGGTTCCCACATGCGATTCTTCCTTCTGACCCTTACTGCACTTGTCATGACCCCACCTGCCCAGGCGGCCAAACGGCTGATGACGATCGACGATCTCTTCAAGTTCAAGCGGGTCGCCGATCCGCAGATTTCGCCCGACGGCAAACAGGTCGTCTATCAGGTGGGCGAAATCCTCGACGTGGCCACGAACAAGAAACAGACGCACCTGTGGCTGGCCGCCACCGACGGCAAGACACCGCCGCGGCAGATCACCAGTTCCGGCAAGGCCGACACGCACGCCCGCTGGAGTCCGGACGGCTCGCGGATTCTGTTTCAATCGAACCGCGGCGGCAGCAGTCAGCTGTACCTGCTCGACCTGAAGAATGGCGGCGAGGCGAAGCAACTCACCACAATCAGCACCGGGGCCGAGACGGGCATTTGGTCGCCGGACGGGTCGCACGTGGCGTTCGTGTCGGCCGTGTACCCGGAGTTCAGCGAGCTGCCGTTCGCCGAGAGCGACAAGAAGAACGCCGAGAAGGACGAGGCCATCGAGAAGAACCCGGTGAAGGCGAAGACGTTCACGAAACTCTTCTACCGCCACTGGGACAGCTACGTCGGCGACAAGCGGCAGCACCTGTTCGTCATCACCGTCGACGGCTCCGACTGCCGCGACGTGACACCCGGCGACCGCGATGCCTACCCGACTAGCACCACCTTTAGCGTCGGCGACGACTTCACATTCACGCCCGATTCCAAGCACCTGCTGTTCACGGCCGTGCCGGAGAAGGGCGAGGCGTGGAGCACCAACCACGACATCTGCCGCGTGAGCCTCGACAACAAGTCCCCGAAGTGGGAGAGCCTGACGAGCGAGAACAAGGGGGCCGACACTTACCCGAAGTTCTCGCCGGACGGCAAGAAGCTGGCGTGGCGGAGCCAAAAAAAGGCCGGGTACGAGGCCGACAAGTGGGACATCCTGGTGTCCGAAGTGAAGGTGGATGGCACACCTGTCGGGGTGCCGGTCAACGTGATGGCACACCGTGACCTGTCGTGTGGCGAGTTCGCGTGGAAGTCTCCATCAGAACTGGCCTTCGTCGCCGAAGCCGACGCTCGGAGTTTCCTCTACTACGCTCCGGCCACCGCGAACGGCACGATTTCGCAGGAACCGCTCGCGTTCGGCTCCGCCAACAGTTTGACGTACTCCGCGGATGGCAAGACGGCCGCCTTCTCCCACGTCGCGATGACGGCCCCCGCCGACGTGTGGGCGATGACGACCGCGGGCGGAAAAATGACGGAAGCAAAGGTGAGCCATTTCAACGACGCGCTGTTCGCCGAACTCGACCTACCTCGCCCGGAGTCGGTGCAGGTGAAGATCGAAGACGGCGAGATGCAGATGTGGATTCTCAAGCCGCCGGGGTTCGACGCGACGAAGAAATACCCGGTCGTGTACCTCATCCACGGCGGGCCGCAGGGGGCGTGGGAAGATGCGTGGAGCTTCCGTTGGAACCCGCAACTGTGGGCCGCCCAGGGGTACGTGATCGCGCTGCCGAACCCGCGGGGTTCGACCGGGTTCGGCCAGAAGTTCGTCGACCAAATCTCCGGCGACTGGGGCGGCAAGTGCTACCGCGACCTCGTGGCCGGGCTGGAGGTGGTGAAGAAGCTGCCCTATGTGGACAAGGACCGCATGGGGTCGGCTGGGGCGAGCTTCGGCGGGTACATGCAGGACTGGTTCGCGGTCAACGAGATCGCGAAGGAGTTCAAGTGCCTCATCAGCCATTGCAGCGTCTACAACTTCGAGAGCATGTGGGGCACGACCGAGGAACTGTGGTTCGACGAGTACGAACACGGCGGCCTGCCGTGGGAGATTCCGGGCAAGTACCGCGAGTTCTCCCCGCACACGAAGGCCGGCAACCTCGGCAAGTACAAGACGCCGATGCTGCTCATCCAGAACGACCTGGACTTCCGCTGCCCGGTCGGCCAGGGGATCGAGTTGTTCACCGCGCTGCAACGACAGGGCGTGCCGAGTCGGTTCGTGAACTTCCCCGACGAGGGCCACTGGGTGCTGAAACCGGCCAACAGCAAGCACTGGCACACCGAAGTCTTCGCATGGTTGACGAAGTACGTCCCGCCGGGTGGGAAGTGACACGATTCGCGATGCAGACGGCCCGACAACGGCTTTCGGGCCTGAAGGGCACGTTCTGTCAGCCCAGGCCAAAGGCCTGGGTTACGGCCGCCCCGCCCTCGGCCCTGAAGGGGCCGTTCATGGGCACGCGCTCGAATGAACCGCCCGTTCAGGGCGGATTGCGATGGGTGGCGGTCGAATCCCAGGCCTCCGCTTCGCTCCGACCTGGGCTGGCAGAACGTGCCTTTCAGGCCCGAAATCCGAACGTCCCGACGTGTGTGTCGAATCCCCCCTCGCGCCGCCCGGCGACGTTCGCTATAATCACTCTGCCTCGTGCGGGGCCGCCTAACCCCACCGCCTGGTCGAAACCGCTTCCTCGGCCCCCGAGCGCCACCCGTGATCTTTGCCTCCGCCGAATCGTCGACGACGACCGCCATCGTCGTGGGCCTCGTCGCGATTCCGCTGCTCATCCTCATCAATGCCTTCTTCGTCGCGGCCGAGTTCGCCCTCGTCGCCCTGCGCCGCAGCCGGGTGCAGGAACTCGTTAACCAGGGCCGGCCGCGGGCGGCGAAACTGCTGGCGGCCGTGGACGACCTGAACGACAGCGTCGCCGCCGCCCAACTGGGCATCACCGTCGCCAGCCTGGCCCTCGGGTTCGTCAGCGAACCGGCCCTCGCGGCACTACTCGCCCCGCTGTTCTCGTCGCTGCCGGCCGACTGGCAGGGGCCGGTCACGCGGACGCTGTCCGTCATGCTCACGCTCGCCCTCATCACCTTCCTGCACGTCGTCTTCGGCGAACAGATGCCGAAACTCGCGGCCCTCCAGTCGAGCGAGCAGATCGGCCTGTTCGTGGCCGGGCCGCTGAACTGGTTCGCCCGCACCGCCCGGCCGGTCATCCGCCTGATGAACGGGTCGAGTAAGCGGTTCCTGCGGGTGCTCGGCTACCGGGGCGACACCGAAGAGGGCGAAGTGTACAGCGTGGACGAACTGCGGTTGCTCGTCGAAGACTCGGAGGAGGCCGGACTGATGTCGTCCGAACAGGCCGACGTGGTGCTGAATGTGTTCGCGCTGAACGCCAAGAAGGTCCGCGACTGCATGGTGCCGTGGGAGAAGGTGGCCGCCCTGGACGTGACGATTCAATCCGAGCAACTGCTCTCGGCCGTGCGGCAGGGGGCACACACGCGGATGCCGGTGTACGACGGCACGCCGGACAACGTCGTCGGCGTGGTCAACACGAAGGACCTGTTCTACCTGTTCAGCCTGAGCGGGTTCGTGCAACTCATCGACGCCATCTACGAGCCGGTGATTCTGGACGCCGACGCGCCGGTGGCGACGGCGCTCAACGTGTTCAAGAAGTCGCACCGCCACCTGGCCGTGGTCCGCGAGAACGGGGCGAAGGTGGTCGGCATCCTCACGCTCGAAGACGTGCTGGAAGAGATCGTGGGCGAAATCGAGGACGAGCACGACAAGCCCGCCCCGAAGCTGCGTTCGGCCACGCTGCAGAAAATCCTGCTCCGCCGCAAGGCGAGCCTACGCGGCAGCGGCCCGAAGCCCTGACGGCGAGCAGAGTCGGTCACGACGCGATGGGCGGTGGCACCTGATTCTTGCCGGCGGGCTTGGGGGCCACCGGCGGGGTTTTCGGGACGGCCACAGGGGGCGGCGACGATGAGCCGCCACACCCCACCAGGACGGCCACCATCAGGACGAACGCGGTGCGAATCGACATGGGTCGGCCCTCCGGTTAGAAGTCGAGGGACAGGGCCAGGCCGTCGGCGCGATTGCCGATGTACTTAATCACGGCCGGGTCGGCCCCTTCGCGGAAAAAGCGGATCGACCCGTCGCAGAAGCCGAAGAACCCGCCGCCGGGGTGCCGACTGCCGAACGCCTGCGGGGCCGTGCCGTTGATCTTCGCCGAGTTGTCGTCCAGGTGCCACATCACGTCGCTGATGCGGACCCCGCCGCCGTAGAACCCGGTTGTGCCGGCCCAGATCGCCGCCCATTTGTTCACGCCCACGCGGTCGTCGAAGTAGCACTCGCCGACGGCCACGGTGTTCGACGTGCCGTCGGTGATCGCCTCGAACTTCACCTTGCTGTTCTGCCACAAGACGCCGTTGCGGTCCTCGTTTGGGTAGAAGAACCCACTGCTATCGGTGCCGCAAATGGCCCGGTAGTTGGACATGGCGAACGACCCATCGGCCGGCAGCAGGCGGAACGGGTTGAGGTCCGGCCCGGCGTCTGACGGGCAGCGGAAGATCGACAGCGTCTTCGTCGTCAGGGCGTTCGGTACAGCCGGCGAGTTCGTTTGCGGGCCGAACGGCACGGTGTCCGCGTTCAAGGCCTTGTACAGAGCGTCTTGCTCGACGTAAGGCAGGATCAGCGTGCCCCAACCCCAACCGGGGAAGTAGTCGCCGCTGTTCGTCGCCGCCGAGTTCACGAACGCGGCCGGGTACGCACCCCGCACGCTCGCGTAGTTGTGCATACCGAGCGTCATTTGCTTGAGGTTGTTCCCGCACTTGATGCGGGCGGCAGCCTCGCGAACCTTCTGCACGGCCGGCAGCAGCAGGCCGATGAGGATCGCAATGATCGCGATCACGACGAGGAGTTCGATCAGCGTGAACGCCGACCGTACGGGGTGAAGGGGGCCACGCGAGTGCGGGCCGGCAGACCAGACAATGGAAGAAATTCGGCGCATACAAATCCCCAAAACACGAGTAGAAGATGGGGCGTCTAAATAAACCGGTCCCAGGTGACGAGTCGGACCGTGGAGAGATGGAGATAGAAAAAGATTAAGCGACTCTCACGAGTCGTGTCAACAGAAATTTTCCTGACATGACTGATTTTCGTCCGGCCGTCAGGCCTTCGCGGCCGGCGGCGGATTGCGGAACGATTCCGGCACCTGGTTCTTGTCGAACAGCAGCGGCATCACCAACAGCATCACGAAGGACCCCAGTGCCGCGGCGCCGCCGAGGGCGTGGCCCATCGTGTACCGCAGCACCGGCCACAGGGCCACGAACCAGACCACGAAGTGCAACAGGTTCAGGCCGAGGGCCGACAGGAGTGCGCCCGAACTTGGGGCGAACACCGGCGACGGCACGTTCGACTGGCCGAACTCGATGTACCGCCGCCCGCCGGCCTCGCGGAACATCCGGTTCGACCCGCCCGCGTAGTTGCCGTTCTTGTCGAACTGAGCCTCATACTTCACCGGCTTGTCCCCGTCCTTCACCTCGATGGCCGACACCAGATAGTCGGCCGCGTTCATCTTGAACGGCTTCGTCGGGTCGCCGGCTTCCGCGAATGTGCCCCCGGCCTTCTTGTACGCCACGGTCGATTCCTTCTTGTTCGCGTCGCGGCGGACGGCCGTGAACTCC
>JBBQCQ010000021.1:0-14085 GCA_038318835.1 Gemmatales bacterium
CGAGATTGAGACTCTTCTCCGGAAGGTGGAACAGCAGTTCGCCGACCGCCCCGAGCAACTTTCGCAAGTCGGAGAACTGAAGGAGCAAATCGCCGTCAAGTTCCGCGAACTCGACAAGACGATCGTCCTTCGCCGGGACAAGGGGTTCGAGGTTGCCCGCGACGAGATTGTCGGCGACCGTGGGAAGGCGGTCATGGACCAGATCCGCTCGCAAGTCGCGGCCCTGGAAGAAGTCGAGCAGGACGAACGCCGCCAACGGATGACGGACATGGACGCTGCCTTCGGCGTGGCCGTTGGCAGTGGTGTCCTCACCGCCCTCCTCGGCGTGGGCCTGTCGGCGGCCGTCGCCCTGCTTTTGCGGCGGGCTGTCCACGCTCAGCGGCGGCAGGAGTGGTTGCAGGCCGGGCAGGTCGGGCTGGGGACGGCGATGGTCGGCGACCGGCGGACCGAGCAACTCGGCGAGGCGATGCTGAAGTTCTTGGCCGAGTACCTCGACGCGCACGCCGGGGCGGTTTTCATCAGCGATCAGGGATCGTTCCGCCGGGTCGCCACTTACGGCGTGCCGGCGGTCGGCGGTGTGCCGGAGCGGTTCGCGTTCGGCGATGGTTTGCTCGGCCAGGCGGCGAAGGACAAGCGGACGTTCGTCCTCCGCGATGTACCTGAGGGGTATCTGGCGGTCGGCACGGGCCTCGGCCGCGGCACCCCACGGCACCTGCTCGTCGCTCCATTTGCGGCCGATGGCCACGTGAATGCCGTCCTCGAACTCGGCTTTGTTCACCCCATCGACGACCGCGTGACCGAACTCTTCGACCAGGTCGCCGAGGCCGTTGGTGCGTCGGTGCGGGCGGCGGTCTATCGGGCCAACCTGCAAGACTTCCTCGAAGAAACGCAGCGGCAAGGGGAGGAACTGCAAGCCCAGGGGGAGGAACTGCGCGTCTCGAACGAGGAACTCGAAGAACAGGGCCGGGCTCTCCGCGAGTCGCAGGGCCGGCTCGAACTGCAACAGGCCGAACTCGAACAGACGAACGCCCAACTCGAAGACCAGGCCCGGTTATTGGAATTCGAGCGGGACGCCGCCATGGAGGCCCGGCAGTCGCTTCAGGTCAAGGCGACCGAACTCGAACAGGCCAGCCGGTACAAGTCCGACTTCCTCGCGAACATGTCGCACGAACTGCGGACGCCGCTGAATTCGTCGCTCATCCTCTCGAAGCTCCTGGCCGACAACGCGAGCAGCAACCTGACGGCCGAGCAAGTGCAATTCGCCGAAACGATCCAGTCGGCCGGCAACGACTTGCTCACGCTCATCAACGACATCCTCGATCTGTCGAAGATCGAGGCCGGGCACATGGAGGTTCACGCCGAGACCGTCCGCCTCGCCGACGTGGCCGAATCGCTGACCCGCACGTTCAATCCCCTCGCGGAGCAGAAATCGCTGACGTTTCTGACCCAGATCGCCCCCGGCTGCCCGGACGCGATCGTCACCGACCGCCAGCGGTTGGAGCAGGTGTTGAAGAACCTGCTGTCAAACGCGATCAAGTTCACCGAGTCGGGCGAAGTCGAACTTAGCCTGAGCCGCGCCCCGGATGGGCAAATCGCGTTCGCCGTTCGCGACACGGGCATCGGCATCGCCGACCACCAACAGGACATGGTATTCGAGGCGTTCCGCCAGGCCGACGGCACCACGAACCGCAAATACGGCGGCACCGGGTTGGGGCTGTCGATCTCGCGCGAACTGACGCGACTGCTCGGCGGCAACCTGGCCCTGGTCAGCGAGCCGGGGCAGGGCAGCACGTTCACCGTGACGCTGCCGCCGGTTTACGATGCCGCCCGCGTGCAATCGCGGGGCCGACCGTCGGCTCCCCCGCGGCCCGCGTTGGCCCCACAGCCGTCGCGGCGGGTTGCCATCCCCGAACCCGCCCGCCCGGCCCCCCGCCGCATCGACGACGACCGCGAGCGGTTGACGGGCGAACGCCGCGTCATCCTCGCCGTCGAAGACGACGAGTCGTTCGCCCGCATCATCTACGACCTGGCCCAAGAGTTGAACTTCAACTGCCTCATCGCGACGACGGCGGAGGAAGGGCTGGCCTTGGCCGTCCAGCACCGGCCGAGCGCCGTCCTGCTCGACGTGGGCCTGCCCGACAACTCCGGGTTGTCGGTGCTCGACCGCCTCAAGCAGGACGCCCGCACCCGGCACATTCCCGTCCACGTCGTGACGGCCGGCGACTACGCCCAGACGGCCCTCTCGCTTGGGGCCGTCGGGTACATGCTCAAGCCGGTCAAGCGGGAAGAACTGGCCCAGGCGCTCGAACGGATCGAAACGCGGCTCGACCAGCGATTGCGGCGGGTGCTCATCGTCGAAGACGACGCCGTCCAGCTTGCGAGCCTGCGGAAGTTGCTTGAGACGCACGCCGTGGAGACGGTCGGTGCGGGCACGGCGGCCGAGTGCCTGGAGAAGCTGAAGTGCGAAACGTTCGATTGCATGGTGCTCGACTTGTCGCTGCCGGACGCCTCCGGGTATACCTTGTTGGAGACGCTCAGCCGCGAAGATTCCTACGCTTTCCCACCGGTCATCGTGTACACCGGCCGCGAATTGTCGGCCGATCAGGAACAGCGGTTGCGGCGATACTCCAAGTCGATCATCATCAAAGGGGCGAAGTCGCCGGAGCGGTTGCTCGACGAAGTGACGCTGTTCCTGCATCAGGTCGTGGCCGAGTTGCCGCCGGAACAGCAGAAGATGCTAGAGAAGTCCCGCAGCCGCGACTCGGCGCTGGAGGGCCGGCGGATTCTCGTGGCCGAGGACGACGTGCGGAACGTGTTCGCGCTCACAAGCATTCTGGAACCTCGCGGGGCCGTGGTGCAGGTGGCCCGCAACGGTCGCGAGGCACTCACCGCCCTGGAAAAGGCTCAGGGCGACCCGGCGAAGAGGATCGACCTGGTGCTGATGGACGTGATGATGCCCGAGATGGACGGCCTCACGGCCACCCGCAAAATCCGCGAGCGGGACGAATGGAAGCGATTACCGATCATCGCCCTGACAGCGAAGGCGATGAAAGACGACCACGACCAGTGCCTGGCCGCCGGGGCCAACGATTACATGGCCAAGCCGCTCGACGTGGAGAAGTTGCTGTCGCTCGTTCGCGTCTGGATGCCCCGCTCATGACCGACGACCACCCGCCCTCTCTGAAGACCGAAGACCTCGAACTGCGGCTGCTGCTCGACGCGATCGCCCGCGCGTACCATTACGACTTCCTCGGGTACTCGATGGCGTCGCTGAAGCGGCGGCTATCCCAGGCCCGCGATCGCTTCGGATGCCGCAGTTACTCGCAGTTGCAGGACCGCGTCCTGCACGACGCTGGCGTCTTCCCGGAATTGCTCGCGTACCTCACGGTGCAGGTGAGCGAGTTGTTCCGCGACCCGGCGTACTTCCGGGCGATCCGCGAAACCGTGGTGCCGCACCTTCGCACGTACCCGTCGTTGAAGGTGTGGGTGGCCGGGTGCAGTGCCGGCGAGGAAGTGTACTCGCTGGCGATCCTTTTCCGCGAGGAGGGGTTGGAAGACCGCACCATGTTCTACGCGACCGACATCAACACCGAAGCCCTACGGAAGGCCGAGGCCGGCGTGTACGAACTGGACCGCCTGCCGCTGTTCACCGAGAACCACCGTCGGGCGGGCGGCAAGTCGTCGCTGTCCGACTACTACACCGCCGCCTACGGGGCGGCCCGACTCGACCCGACGCTGCGGAAGCGGACGGTCTTCTCCGACCACAGCCTCGTCTCCGACCAGGTGTTCGCCGAGGTGCAGCTCGTGTCGTGCCGGAATGTGCTCATCTACTTCGACCGCGACCTACAAGACCGGGCCATCGGGCTGTTCAAGGATGCCCTGGTCCGCAAGGGGTTCCTCGGCCTGGGGTCGAAGGAGAGCCTACGGTTCAACAAGCACGCGGATGCGTTCACCGAGTTCGCCGCCGACGAGAAGCTCTACCAGAAGCGAGGTAACGTATGACCCCGCCCTCTGGAGCCGTGGTGATCGGAGCATCGGCCGGCGCGTTCGACGCCCTGTCGGCGATCCTCCCGCAGTTGCCCCGCAACTTCCCCCGGCCGGTGCTCGTGGTCGTCCACGTTCCGGCGGACAAGAAAAGCCTGATGGCCAATTTGTTCGCCAGTCGGTGCCAGGTGGCCGCGAAGGAGGCCGAAGACAAGGAACCGCTGATCGCCGGCACGGTGTACTTCGCCCCGCCCGATTATCATCTGCTGGTGGAAGCCGACGGCCGGCTGTCGCTGTCGAGCGAAGAGGCGGTCCACTACTCGCGGCCGTCGGTCGATGTGCTGTTCGAGTCGGCCGCCGACGCTTACGGGCCGGCTCTGGTGGGCGTGGTGCTGACCGGGGCGAACGCCGACGGCGCGATGGGGCTGCGGGCCGTTCACGCTGCCGGCGGCATCGCCCTCGTGCAGCGGCCGGACACCGCACAAGTCGCCACGATGCCGCGATCCGCACTCGACGCTTGCCCGGCCGCGCAGCCGATGACGCTGGCCGAGATCGCCGCCTACCTCAACACCGTGGGAGCGTGACATGACCCGACCGGCCGCCTCGCCTGTCACCTTCCTGCTCGTGGACGACCTGGAAGAAAACCTCCTGGCCCTCGAAGTGCTCTTGCGCCGCGACGGCCTCACGCTCATCAAGGTGCGGTCCGCCCGTGCGGCCCTGGAGGCGCTGCTCGTTCACGAAGTCGCGCTCGCGTTCATCGATGTGCAGATGCCCGAGATGGACGGGTTCGAGTTGGCCGAACTCATGCGGGGCACCGAACGCACCCGCCGCGTGCCGATCATCTTCCTGACGGCCGCCATGCCAGATCGCCAGCGGCGGTTCCGCGGGTACGAGACCGGGGCTGTGGACTTCCTCACGAAGCCCATCGAGCCGCACGTTTTGAAGAGCAAGGCCGACGTGTTTTTCGAGTTGTGGAAGGAACGGCAGGAAGTGGCCCGCCAGCGGGACGAACTGAGGGTCGCCACCGCCGAGAACCTGCGACTGCTCGCGGAAACCCGCCGCACAGCCGACGCGCTGAAGGAGGCCGACCGCCGCAAGGACGAGTTCCTGGCCACCCTCGCCCACGAACTGCGGAACCCCCTCGCCCCCCTCGCCAACGGGTTGCAGGTGCTGAAGATTTCCGCCGATCCGGCTGTCACCGGGCGTGCCCGCGACATGATGGAGCGGCAACTCCGGCACATGGTCCGCCTCGTGGACGACTTGCTCGACATCTCGCGGGTGACGAGCGGCAAGATTCGCCTGCGGAGCGAACCGATCGACCTGCGGGCGGTGGTCGAGGCTGCCGTCGAGGCCACGCGGCCGGTGATCGAGGCGTCCGATCATCAACTCGCCGTCGCCCTGACTGACGAGCCGTTGCAGCTCCTCGCCGACCCGACCCGGCTCATGCAGGTCGTGGGCAACCTGCTCACCAACGCCGCCAAGTACACGCCCGCCGGCGGTCGGATCGAGGTCTCGGTGGAGCGGGAAGGAGACGAGGGCCTGGTCCGCGTGACGGACTCCGGCGTGGGCATTCCACCCGAGATGCTGGGGCAGGTGTTCGACTTATTCACGCAAGTCGGCAAGAACCTCGATCTGTCGCAGGGCGGCCTGGGCATCGGACTCTCGCTCGTCCGCAAGCTCGTCGACCTGCACGGCGGCCGGGTCACCGCAAGTAGCCCCGGCACGGGTCGCGGCAGCACCTTCACCGTCTGGCTACCGCTGAGTGCGCCGACGACCGAAGGCGAGCGGGGGGCGTCCGCCCCCTGAATCTTGTTTTGCTTGAAGGCCCTCAGTCGTCGTCCCGCGGCCGTCGCCGATTTCGTGGGCGCTCATCGTCGTCGTCCTCTCGCCGTCGGCTTCGCTTCGTGGGCCGCTCGTCCTCGTCGATGTCATCGTCACTCGCACGGCGAGCCACGGGGGGACGCTTCGACTTGCCGGCCATGCCCCGCGTCGGCGGTTTCTTCTTGCTGCCGCCCGGCATGCGGAAGCCCGTGACGCCCCACGCGACCAGGGCCAACACGAGCAGCACCCCGACCGCGAACGCCGCGATCAGCCCGACGTTTGTACGGTCCACGGACGGCACCACCGCGGCCGGGGGCACCACGTTTGGCACCACCAGGTCTGGCACCACGGCGGGCGGTTGCGGCTCCACGTTCGGGCGAACCGCGACCGGCGGCGGCTCCGCAATGATCGGCTCGGCTCGCGGTTCCACCTTCACGCCCAGGTCGGCCGGGGCGGTCTTCTCGGACCAGCCCGGCCGCTCGTAGGAGGCGTCGAAGAACGTCACGCCCGTCACGGCCGCGTCGGTCGCGTACCGCTCGAACCGCACCGGCATGAACGTCACCTTCGCGGCCACCTTCCCTCGGCCCTCGGTCGTCAGTGCCTTCCAAACACGCTCGCCATACTCCGGCGTCACATAGAGCTTCACCTCGCGGATCGGTCGGCCGACGCGGTCGGTCACGATCAGCCGCTTCACCTTCGGCCCCTCGTCGCTCACGCCGACGATCAGCATCGCGTACTCGTACTGACGGCCGAGGGCGGCGGTGCCGTTCACCTGGAACTCGCGATAGCGGCGCATCTCGTCGAATGGGTTTCCGCCGCTCGGCAGGTCACGCGGGGTGGTGCGGTCCGGCAGCGGGTCGGCCAGCACGCGGCCGTCGCCGGCCATCCGCTGCGCCTTACTGCGCACGGTCTTCCCGTCGGCGTTCGTCCAGGCGAATTGCAACCAGAAGTGCGAACCGGCCGGCACCGGGAACACCACCGCGAAGGCCGCATCCGGCGACACGATGGCCGCGTGACTCTGCGCACCGGGCAGCTTCGCCACGTCGCCGGCTGTGCCGAAGGCGTTCGGCGACGGGGCCACCCACGCCGTCAGGTTCTCGTACCGCACGCCGTTGTTCACGGCCTGGTAGTCCAGCCGCACCTGCTTCGGGTTCCCCTCGATCCACGAGATTGTCGGCAGCGCGAAGTGAATGTCATCGACAGCTTTCCGCACCATCGCGGGCGGCACGGCGAACCCGATGCCCGCGCCGGTGACGGTTCGCACGGCCACGCCGACGAGCTTGCCCTCGGTGGAGACGACCGGCCCGCCGCTGTTGCCGGGGTTCAGCGCGCCGTTAAGTTGCACCGTCACGACTTCGCCGTTGGCATCGGTGCGGTTACTCGACACGGTCGCGGTGCCGATGGAGATTTCCGGGTTGCGGTCGCCGTCGGCCAGGGCTTCGCCGAAGGGGAAGCCGCACACGTACACGGTGCTCGTCTCGGGCAGCTTGTCGGCCCCGGTCAGCGAGAGCGGTTCGGGGATACTCTTGATCGCCTTCACCTTCAAGAGCGCGACATCGTCGGCCTTGTTCTCGTAGACGACCTCGCCCTTCGCGGTCCACTCGGTGGTCGGCACGCCGCTGTTGAAGACAACCTCGATCACCGGCTTCCCGCCGGCCGCTCCGCCCCTGCGATTGAACCCCGGTGGCCTTCGCCCCGGCTGAGGGGTCGGCGGTTCGACGACGTGCTGATTGGTGACGATGAGGCCGTAGTCCTTCGTGGCCTGCACGACGAACCCGGACCCGGACCCGGCCAGGTCGCCGACGGACACCTTCACGAAGACGGTAGCAGCCTTGATCTTCCGGAGTTGCTCGGCCGGCAGGGCTTGTTGGGCCTCGGCCGCGGTCGCGAACAGGGCAGCGAACGCACACGCCAGGAGAGGGCGACGCATGGGGGAAATCTCGTGCGGGGGGAAGACAGCCATGCTACCACAGCGGTGGGCGAAGGTGAAGGGGGAGGGCGACCATGAGGCGAGCGGCCCGTCTCTTCAACAGAAACTCGTTCGCGTTCTCTCGAAGAAATGACGACTCCCCCACTGGAAGCGATAGTATTTCTGGAATCCGACCTGTTCGTATCCGCGGCTTCGAGTGACCATCATGGCCGATGACAAAAAGATCGACGTGCCCACCCCGGCCGCGGATACGTCGGCCACCGCGGAATCGCTCGCCGATTCCTCGTCGCACGCTTATAGCCCGTCCACCGACGTGAGCCTCTTCACCCTTCCGGGGTACGAGATTCTGGACAAGCTCGGCCAGGGCGGCATGGGCGTCGTCTACCGGGTTCGCCACCTCCAGCTCGACCGTTTCGCGGCCGTCAAGCTGATCCCGAACGCCGACCAGGCCGGGCCGGATACTCGCGCCCGGTTCTTCACCGAGGCCCGCGTGATCGCCAACGCCCGGCATCCGCATGTGGTCGAAGTGTTCGACTACGGTGAGGTGCTCGGCACGCCGTACCTGGTGATGGAACTGCTCGCCCACGGCTCGCTCGCCGACCGACTGCGGACGAACCAAATCGACATGGCTGGCGTGCTCGCGCTGTTCCAGAAGATCGTCCGGGCGGTCGCGGCCGTCCACGCGAAGGGGGTCGTCCACCGCGACCTGAAGCCGGCGAATATCCTGTTCAACGAGTTCGACGAGCCGAAGGTGACGGACTTCGGCCTCGCGAAGCCGGCAGACTCGGACCTGACCCGCACGAACGCGATCATGGGCACCGTCCACTACATGTCGCCGGAACAGGCTCGCGGCCAGGCGAAGGTTATCGGCCCGGCGTCGGACGTGTGGTCGCTCGGCGTGATGCTGTACGAGTGTCTGACCGGCGTCCGCCCGTTCCGCGGCGAGAGTGCTTTCGACATCATGACGCGTGTGGTGCAAGATGAACCGACGCCGCCGCGAGAACGGAACGCCGCCCTGCCTGCGGCTCTGGCCGCGATCATCGTGAAGTGCCTGCGGAAGAAGTCAGCCGAGCGGTATCCGAGTGCGGTCGAACTGTCGGCAGCCCTGCAACAGGTGCAGCTCGACGGGCCGGAAACCGAAACGCTCACCTACGCCCCGACCCGCCTTCCCTCGGCGAAGCGGTCGCGTGCCCGTTTTGTCGTGCCGGTCGTGCTTCTGCTGGTTCTCGCTGCGGTCGGGATTGGTTTCTCGCTCTGGCCGACGGCGAGACGATCTGAGGTCGCGGTTTCGCCGTCGGAACAACCTCGAACCGAGGTCGGGGAAGCCCTGCCGCCGGGGGCATCCCCAGGCCCGGACGGCCCACTTGGTGCCCCGCCGGGGATGAGTTCGCAAGGGCCGGGCGGGCCCCCTGGAGGCGACGCGTTGCCCGGCCCCGGTTTTCCGAGTATGCCGGGCGGGCCGGCTCCCGGTGCGATGCCGGGTGTTCCGGGAGCAGGCCCGGCCGGGCCGGGCGGTCCTGGATCGGGACCTGGCACGGCATTTCCGGGCGGACCGGGCGGCAATGCCCTGGTACCACCTGGCACGGCAATGCCCGGCGGTCCGGGCGGTCCCATACCAGGACCACCTGGCACGGCAATGACCGGCGGTCCGGGCAGTCCCATACCAGGACGACCACCTGGCACGGCAATGCCCGGCGGTCCGGGCGGTCCGGGATCAGCAATACCGAGCGGACCAGGCAGCATCCCACCGGGCTTTAATCCTGGGGGGCCGCCTGGACAGGGAGAGCTATTCCCACCAGGAGTGCCGCCGAAGACAGCCGCCCACTACTGGACCGGCGGCACCAAATCCCGGATGACGACTCTAACTGCGCACGCCGCGAAGGTCACGTTCGCGATGTTCAGCCCCGACGGCACGCGAGTCGTCACGGCTAGCGAGGACAAGACCGCGAAGGTCTGGGACGCCGCGACCGGAGCGGAGATTCTCACGCTGAAGGGGCACACCTTCGGCGTCTACACGGCCGCGTACAGTTCCGACGGCACGCGAATCGTCACCGCCAGCCACGACGGGTCGGCACGGGTGTGGGATGCGAAGACCGGAGCCGAGATGCACAGCTACAATCAAGCGGGCGGGAGTGTGTACTCCGCCCTCTTCAACTCGGACGGGTCGCGGATCGTCGCGACCGTCACCACCGACTACGCGGCCGAGGTGTGGACGGCCGACACCGGGCGGAAACTGCTGACCCTGAAGGGGCCCGAGCGGGCCATCGTGTTCGCCGCCTTCAGCCCCGACGATTCGCGAATCGTGACCGCCGGCGACGACAAGACCGCCCGCGTGTGGGACGCGACGACCGGCAAGGAACTGTTCGTCTTCAAGGGGCACACCAACTGGGTGCGGGCCGCGACGTTCAGCCCCGACAGCACGCGGATCGTCTCCGCCAGTTGGGACAGCACGGCGAAGGTGTGGGATGCGAAGACCGGCACAGAGATTCACACCCTCCAGGCCGGCGAGGGGATCGTCCACAGTGCCGTCTACAGTGCCGACGGGTTGCGGATCGTCACCGCCGGCGGGGACTACCTCGCCCGCGTGTGGGACGCGAAGACCGGCAAGGAACTCGTCACCCTGGAAGGCCACGGCCGCACCGTCTTCTGGGCGGCGTTCAGCCCGGACGGGTCGCGCATCGTCACGGCCGGGGACGACGGCACCGCCAGAATCTGGACCGCCCGGTAACACGCCCGCGCCGCCAGTCGTTACAATTTCAGCACTCTCGCACCGCCCCCGGACCCCGGACTGCTCATGTCGATTGTCGGCATCGACCTCGGAACCACGTACTCGGCCATCGCCACCCTCGACGACCGCGGTCGGCCGTACACGCTGCCCAACCGCGACGGCGATTTGCTCACGCCGTCGGCCGTGTACCTCACCGGGAAGGGCGAAGCCGTCGTCGGGCAACCGGCCCTCGATGTGATGATGGAACATCCCGACCAGGTGGCCACGCTCATCAAACGCAAGATGGGCCTACCCGAATACGGCCGCACCGTCAGCGGGCAGACCTATCGCCCCGAGACGCTCGCGGCCGTCATTTTGCGGAAGCTCGTGCAAGACGCGGAAGCTCAGATCGGGCCGGTGAAGCAGGCCGTCATCACGGTGCCCGCGTACTTTGACGACAGCCGCCGGAAGGCCACGATGGACGCCGGCAAGATCGCCGGCCTCGACGTGATCGACATCCTCGACGAACCCTCGGCGGCGGCGCTCGCGTACACGATTCAGACCGCCACCAGCGGGCAGATTCCCGAAGGGGCACCGAAGACGGTCATCGTCTACGACCTGGGCGGCGGCACCTTCGACGTGACGCTCGTGCAGCTTTCCAAGAAGAAGTTCCGCGTGCTGGGCATCGAAGGGGACGTTCGCCTCGGCGGCAAGGACTGGGACGACCGCCTGGCGAACTACGTGGCCGATCAGTTCCAGCAGCAGTTCGGCACCAACCCCCGCGACGACGAACAGTCGATGGCGCTCCTGCACGCGGCCGTGGAGCGGGCGAAGCGGACGCTGTCGAAGGTCGAGAACGCGACGGTCACGTGCGTTCATGCCGGGCAGCGGATGTCGGTGCCGGTGACGCGGGAGCTGTTCGAGAACCTGACGCGGGACTTACTGATTCGCACGCGGCTGACGACGCAGCAGGTGGTGGCGAGTGCCGGGCTGACGTGGGACCGCATCGACAAGGTGCTGATGGTCGGCGGCTCGACGCACATGCCGATGACGGCGCGGATGCTGCGCGATGTGACCGGCCGCGACACCGACCGCACGCTGGCCGTGAGCGAAGTCGTGGCCCGCGGAGCCGCGGCCCACGCGGGCATCGTGTCGGCGAAGCTCTCGAACATCGCCCCGGTCGCGGGGTCGGCCATCGCGGACATCGTGGAAGTGAGCGTGAACGCGCACAGCTTGGGCGTCGAGATTCGCCAGGGTGAGGAGAAGCTGAACAACAAGCTGATCCGCAAGAACACGCAACTGCCGGCGGCGACGAGTCGCGTGTACTACACGAACAAGGACGGGCAGACGAAGGTGCGGGTGCGCATCTTGCAGGGCGAGGCGAACCAGTCGGCCGCGTGCATCCCGATTGGCGATTGCTGGATCGACGGCTTGCAGGAGGGCATGGCGAAGGGTGCCCCGGTGCAGGTGCGGTGTGGCGTGGCCGCGAATGGGCGGATCGAGGTGATGGCCCTGGACATGACCAGCGGCAAAATGGCGAAGGCCGAGATTCACCGCACCGGCGGCCTCGACGACGCCGCGATAGCCCGCGAGTCGGCATGGCTGATGGGGCTGAAGATTCAGTAACCAGGCGAGCCGAGAGTCTCACGCCACGTACTGTTCCAGGAACTTCTTGCTCTGTCGGAGTGCCCGGCGGCGGTCGGCGAAGTTGCGGTCGAAGGCGCGATCCTCGACCTCGATGCACACCGGGCCGTTGTACCCCGTATCGGTGAGCGACGAAAAGAACTCCGGCCACTTCACATCGCCGAGGCCAGGTAGCTTCGGCGTGTGCCAGCCGAGGCCCATCACGCCGCCCTCGTAGAGCTTGTCCGGGTTGATGCGCTCGTCCTTCGCGTGTACATGCACGATTTTCTTACCGAACTCCCGCAAAGCCCGGCCGGCGTCGATGAACTGCCAGATCAGGTGCGACGGGTCGAAGTTCAGGCCAATCGGGGCGGTCGGGAAGGCCTGGAACAGCCGCCGCCACACGGCCGGGCTGATCGCCACGTTCTTGCCACCGGGCCATTCGTCGTTGGTGAACAGCATCGGGCAATGCTCGATGCCGATGGTCACGCCGGCCGCCTTCGCGGCCTCGAGGATGCCCGGCCAGACGCGGGCGATCATGTTGAAGTTGTCTTCGATCGTCTTGTTCCAGTCGCGGCCGATGAACGTGTTGACGATCTTGGTGCCGACCAGCGGAGCGGCGGCGATCACCTTCCGCAAATGTGCGATGACCAAATCGCGATGGGCCGCGTCGGGGTCGAGCGGGTTCGGGTAGTACCCGAGGCCAGAGATGCTGACGCCGTGCTTCGCGCACAACTCCTTCACGCGCTGCCCGTCTTCGGGGGTGAAGTTCGTCACATCGATGTGAGTGACGCCCGCATACCGTCGCTCGGCCTTGCTCACCGGCCAGCACATCAGCTCCACACACGAGAAGCCTTCATCGGACGCGAACTTCAGAACCTCGTCCAGCGAGAGGTCGGCGAGAATCGCACTCACGAAGCCGAGCTGCATAACGGCACCCAAGGGAAAATCGAGGAAGCGGAGAGGTCGGAGTGTTTTACGAACTCGGATACTGCTCCCCCAGATAGCCGCCGGTAAAGCGGCGGCTCTATTCGGAGTCGGTCGCCCCCGGCAATCCTGGCAACCTCGGCAACTTCTCCCGATCCGCCGGTTGTGCGGTTCGCACAAACTTTGCCGAACATCCCTCATGTTGCCGGGCCGATTGTGCCGATCATTTCGCCTAGAGAAGCAATCCGTTCGCGCGGGCGGTGGCTACCGTTAGCCGCCAGTGCAGAGTTATTCAGGCGTGACGCGGTTCGTCGCGGCTCCGGGGGGGAGTCGGCGAACCGCCAACCACCGCCCCGACCCGCTACGGGTGGGCAGTTCAGGAGCGTGCCATGCGGAAACGTGTGCTGGGGACAATCGCGGCATTCACGGTGGGGGCCGGAGCCGTGTTCGCGCAATCGCCACAACCCGTGGTGGCGCCGCCCAGGGCGCTCGGCATGCCGGCCGGCTACGATAGTAGCTTCCAACCGGCGGGCGGGCCGCAGGTCGGCGAAATCATACCGCCGCCCGTCGGGGCGTTCGGGGGGATGGGCGGCCCGGAAATGGGCGGCTACCCGGGGGGATACCCCGGCGGTGACCCGAGCGGCGGCGCACCGGGCTACCCGCCCGGTCTGCACGGCCAGCAGTCGTGGGAACCCGGCTTCGGTGGCGGCGGTGGGGGTGGCGTGCCGGCTGGGGCGCGGGCCAACACTTTCTACCTCGATACGCAATTCTTGCTGTTCTTCGTGAAGGCCCAACCGGCGAACGTGCCGTTCGTCAGCACCAGCGCCCCGCAAGACGCGGGCCTCGCCGGTCGCCCGACTACCACGCTGCTGCACAGCCGGTCAGACCTGGGTTACAACACCTTCGCCGGGTTTAACATCACCGGCGGATGGTTCCGCGATGCCGACCGTCGCCTCGGCGTCGAGTTCGGCGGGATGCTCCTGGAGCGGAAGGCGAACACGTTCTTCGCCCAGTCTGACGCGAACGGCATCCCGGTGCTCGCTCGGCCGTTCATCGACGCGAGCACCGGTAACCCGGCCGTGCTGACCGTCGC
>JBBQCQ010000022.1:0-13994 GCA_038318835.1 Gemmatales bacterium
ACGCCGGTGGCGAAGGAACTGCCGGACTTCCTGAGTAGCGGCGACCCGTGGTTCCGGCCTTCGGACATTAAGCTCGGCCCGGACGGGGCGTTGTACGTGTCCGACTTTTACAACAAGATCATCGGCCACTACGAGGTGGACCTGAAGCACCCCGGCCGCGACAAGTCCCGCGGCCGCGTCTGGCGGATCGTGTGGACGGGCCTCGACGGCAAGTCTGCGCCGCCGAAGATGCCGTTCGCGGACTTGACGAAGATGGATGATGTCGAGCTGTTCATGTCACTCTTGAAAAGCAACTGGCCGACTCAAAATTTGATCGTACTGGAGGCACAAAGGCGCAACGGTATTTGGCCAAACTTGAGTTTCGGAGTAGGAGTTCATCAAACCCAATTTCTTGATGATATTCTGTACTTAAAAACTCAAACGACTCAAGGAAAACGCATTCCCCGCATCGCCCACGCAATCAGTCGATTTGAAGAACAGGACTTCAAACGTCCCGAACAGCTACCAAGTCTCGCGCTGATCCTGAAGGGCGCGGATCGATTGAGCGACACCGCTCGGCGCGTGCTCCTTCAATTGCTGGAAGAGGAACCGAAGAAGGTCCGGCGGGCTGTCGAAGTCCTTTCTGTGCATCCGCACCCGAACAATATCACGCCGCTTACGAGGCTCATCCCCGCGATTCCGGCCGACGACACGCACCTACGGCATACCGCCCGCATCGCGCTGCGGAACGCGCTCACGGCCGACGAGTCGCAGGCGGAACTCGTGTGGTTGTTGAAGGACCGTATCGACTCGAAGGATGCGAAGGTTCTCGACGACGTGTTCCTCGGCGTGCCGACGGCGTATGCGGGTTGGTGGCTCTCTGAACGCCTGAAGGCCGGCACGCTCGACCCGTCATTGACCGAGCGGGCCTACGTTCACGTCGGCCGGTACGGGTGCGACTGCCACCGGCAACTCGCGTGGCTGGCGGCCCAGGCCATGACCGACAGCCGAGCGAAAATTGCCATGATGCAAGCCCTCCGCAAGGGCGTCGATGTCGCCGGGGCGAAGTTCGCACCGAGCGACCTGGCCCAGCTGACGCTGACCGTGCAAGGCGGGTTGATGGCACCCGACGACGGCGTGGTGCTGGGCAGCCTGCAACTGGCCGCGACGATCGGCTACGACGTGGCCCCGGCCGCGTCGAAGCTGGTGACGAATCCCAAGCGGTCGGAGGCGGTTCGGCTGGCGGCGTTCGCCGCCATCGAGAAACAGCCGAAGGAGCAACTCCTGCCCGTGTGCAAGGCCATCGTGCAGGACGCCGCCGCCCCCGTCGGACTGAAAGAGAAGGCGTTCACGGTCTTGACCACGTCCCCGAAAATGCTCGACCAGATTGCCCTGAAGGACATGCTGAAGATGGCCCCCTACCGTCAGTGCCTGCTCATCGCGACCGGCCTTGCATCCTCGAAGGACGGGGCGGCTCAACTCCTCGCCGCCGTGCAGACCGGTAACGCCTCGGCACGGTTGCTGCAAGAGAAGGCCGTTCTGGACCGGCTGAAGGCGACGAACGCCGACAAGTGGGAGGCCCGCGTCAAGGAGTTGACGGCCGGTCTGCCGAGTGCCGACGCCCGCATCGCGGCCTTGTTGAAGGAACGCGGCGACGGCTTCAAGAAGGCGAAGATCGACCTCGACGCGGGCAAGAAGCTGTTCGGCACGACGTGCGCCAACTGCCACCAGATCGGCGGCCAGGGGGCGAAAGTCGGCCCGCAACTTGACGGCATCGGCAACCGCGGCCCCGAACGCATCATGGAAGACGTGCTCGACCCGAACCGCAACGTCGATCACGCCTTCCACACGACGACGCTGGAGATGAAGGACGGCCGGCAACTCTCCGGCCTGCTCCGCGTGGAGGGGAAGACGCTCATCCTCATCGACCCGCAGGCGAAAGAAACGCGGGTGAGCCTGGACGACGTGGACAAGAAGCGAACGTCGCCGCTGTCGCCGATGCCGAGCGACATCGCTGAGAAGCTGAAGCCGCAGGAATTCTACCACCTGATCGGCTACTTGGCGGACCAAAGGCAGAAGTAAGAAGTATTCACCGCGGAGGGCACGAGAGGGCACATGAGGAAAAGCAGAAGAGAGGGTTAAAACCGGCCTTTGAACTCTCTTCGGTTTTTCTCACGTGCCCTCTCGTGCCCTCCGCGGTGAAATCGGTTTTGGAGACTCTCATGATTGGTGGGCGACTGCGGCAGGCGTGGGACTTGGCGCGGGCGGTGTGGTACACCGACTCGAACCCGGCCGGGCTAGACAAGGCCCTGAACGATCTCCGCACGCAGTCGCCGACGCCGGTGTTCTGGCTGTTCGGCAAGACGCAGACCGGCAAGACGACCATCATCCACCACCTCACCGGGGCCGACGAGGCCGTCATCGGCAACGGCTTCCGCCCCACCACCAAGACCAGCCGTGAGTACCCGTTCCCCACGCCCGACGCGCCGCTCTTGAAGTTCCTGGACACCCGCGGGCTGGACGAACCCGGGTACGACCCCGCCGCCGACATCGCCGCGTTCGACTCGCAGGCGCACGTCATGATCGTGACCGCCAAGATTCGCGACTTGGCCCAGGGGAACGTGCGGGAAGGCTTGCGGAAGATTCGGGCCGTGAACTCGCGGCGGCCGGTGATCTTGGTGCTGACGTGCCTGCACGAAGTCTACCCGCAGGAACAGCACCCGCAGCCGTACCCGTTCGCGGAAGTGGGGACGCACGCGGTTCACCCACAGGTGCAGCAACTCGTCGAGGAACATGCGAAGGCGTTCGACGGCATGTTCGACGTGATAGTGCCGATCGACATCACGAAGCCGGAGGAAGGGTTCGACGCCCCGACCTACGGCGGCGACCACCTCAAGCAGACGCTGTTGAAGTATCTGCCGCAGGCGTATCGACAGTCGCTGGCCCGCACCGACCACCTCACCGAGAAGCTGAAGGACCTGCACCAGGAACACGCCGGGCCGATCATCCTCGGCTACACGTCGCTGGCCGGCACGGCCGGGGCGATTCCGATTCCGCTCGTCGATCTGGTGCTGCTGCCGGCCATTCAAACGCGGATGGTCTACCATCTGGCGAGAATCTACGGGCAGGAAATGTCCGCCACGCGGTTTCTGGAACTGGCGGGTTCGCTCGGCCTGGGCATTCTCGCCCGCACCGCGATCCGGCAGGTGGCGAAGCTCATCCCCGGTGTCGGCAGTGCGGCCGGGGCGACGCTCGCGGCCGCCTCGACGTTTGCGCTCGGCAAGGCGTTCTGCCTCTACTACGAGGAAGTCCACGAGGGCCACGTCCCCGATGCGGCGAAGCTCAAGAGCTACTACCACGAGCAACTGACCGAAGCCCACCGGCAGTGGAACCGACCGTCGTAGTGGTCGGGTTTTCGGGCCTGAAAGGCACGTTCTGTCAGCCCAGGCCGAAGGCCTGGGTGTGAACCAGGCGGATTTCGGCCCTGAAAGGGTCATTCATTGGGTCACGCGAATGAACCGCCCCTTCAGGGCGGTCGCGGTGGGTGGCCGTCGTACCCAGGCCTCCGTCGCTTCGCGACTCGGACCTGGGCTGACAGAACGTGCCCTTCAGGCCCGAAGACCGGACTCGTTTTACCTCGCCGTTCCCCGCCCGCCTGCGACAATAGCGGCATGGAACCCGTTCGCGTCAACCTCGGCCCGCGGTCCTACGACATCCGCTTCGCTGGCGAGACCGGCAGCTTCGCCGACTTCGTGCGGCTGTCGGTCCCGCGCGCGAAACTCGCCCTCGTCGTGGCCGACACGCACACGCAACAGCACGCGACGGCCGTCCGCGATGCCCTCGACGGCCTCGGCCTCCGCACCAACATCAATGTGGTGCCGAGCGGCGAAGGCACGAAGTCGCTCGCGGAGTTTGGCAAACTGCTCGATGCTCTCGCCGACCTGCCCGCCGACCGGCAGACGGCCGTCGTCGCGGTCGGCGGTGGAGTCGTCGGCGACCTGGCCGGCTTCGCAGCGGCGAGTTACAACCGCGGGCTGCCGCTGGTCATGGTGCCGACCACGTTGCTGGCGATGGTCGATTCGTCCGTCGGCGGCAAGACCGGCATCAACCACCCGAAGGGCAAGAACCTCGTCGGCGCGTTCCACCAACCGGCCGGCGTCTGGATCGACCCCGCCTTCCTCGGCACCCTGCCCGATCGCGAGTACCAGAGCGGGCTGGCCGAAGTCGTGTAGTACGGCGTCATCCAGGATGCCGAGTTCTTCGCGTGGCAAGAAGCGAACGCGGCCGCGATCCTGGCCCGCGACCCGAACGCCGTGCAGTACCTCGTCGCGAAGTCGTGCCGATTGAAGGCCGACGTGGTCGAGCAGGACGAGCGCGAAGAAACCGGTCGGCGGGCGATCCTGAACTACGGCCACACGTTCGCGCACGCCTTCGAGACGGTCGGCGGGTACGGCGAATGGCTGCACGGCGAGGCGGTCGCGGCCGGCATGGTCTGCGCCTCGCGGTTGGCCGAGCGATTGGGGCGAATCCCCGCCGACATGACCGCGCGCCAGGTGGCGTTGCTGACCGCGTTCGGCTTGCCGGTGCGGCCGAAGGCCGAGTGGCCGGCCGGCCCGATGATCGACGTGATGCGCCGAGACAAGAAGGCCGCGGCCGGCGAGTTGCGGTTCGTGCTGCCGACGACGATGGGGCACGTCGAGTTGGTAGACGGCGTGCCGGAGGAGTTGGTGCGCGAAGTGCTGAAGTAGACAAGGCGAGCGGCCCGGCGTAAGCGGGCCGGGTCTCTCGCAGCCAGACACGGCCCGCTTACGCCGGGCCGCTCGCCGGTTGATCGAAAACGCTCCCATGACCCGCGACCGTATCGTCGAATTCTTCCGCGACCGCGTCATCTTCGCGAAGCTGGCGGCCATCATCCTGTGGATCAGCTACGCCATCAGCATTCTGATGGGCAACCACCAGGGGAACATGTCCTTCACCGGGCCGGTCGTCGGGCCGACGCCGAATTCGTGGATCGTGTACAACTCGCACTACGCCGTCTTCAACTTCAAGGGCGAGACGAACGGGGCCGACCACCTCGCCTGGTACACGGCCGCCCGCCTCATCCGCGAGGGGCAACCCGACAAGGTCTACGACTACGACTTCATCCGCGGGTATCAGAACCAACTCGTGCCGGAGAACCGCTGGCAATCGCTGATGGCGTACCGCAACCCGCCGTTCTACTGCCTCTTGTACCTGCCCACGTCGTACCTGCCTTTCACCCTCAGTTGGATCATCTGGTGCGTCCTCTCCGTTGTCGGCGTCTGGTTCGCGGTCGGCTGGGTGGGCGGCGGCCGACGCGAGTTCTGGTGGCTGATGGCATTCTTCCCCACCTTCACCGCGATCAGTTACGGGCAGAACAGCCTGCTCAGTTTCATCGTCCTCGCCGGCACCTACCGCCTGCTGAAGTCTGACCGTGTCTTCGTCGCGGGCCTCGTCGCCGGCCTCTTGTGGTTCAAGCCGCCGATGCTCACGGGCCTTGTGTTGTGGGGCATACTCGACATCCGCCGGCTCTGGCCGGCCGCCCTCGGCGGCGTCGTTACGGGCGTCGTCCTCACGCTCGGCAGTTACCCGTTCGTGCCGGACGTGTGGGCCGGGTTCATCGAGAGTTTGAAGGGGAACGTGAAGTTCACCGACTTCGAGCAGTTCAAGATGCACAACCCCGTCGCGTTCTGGCGGCTACTCCTGCCGGACGCCACGGCGTGGCACTGGCCGCTGGCCGGGGTTTGTTCCCTGCTGGCCGTCGTGTGGTTCGTGTGGGTCTGGTGGAATCACCGTCACGACCTCGCGATTGTCTTCGGCGCGCTCGTGTTCGTCACCCTCTGGGGGTCGCCGCACGCCCTGATTTACGAATGGTCCGTCCTCGGCGTCACGGCTATTTTGTGGTGGCCGCGGCTGGCGCATGTGCCGTCGGCCCGCTTCCTGCTCTACGGGGCCGGGTGGCTGGCGATGTTCGTCAGCACGCACTTCGCGGAACTGCAACTGAACCTGCAAGGCGAATGGCGGCAGGACGAATTCGGCCACATTATCCCGCGGTATGCCGTGCAGATCAGCATGCCCGTGCTGGCCGTCATCGGCGTGTGGTGCGGGCGATTGTTGCGGTCCGACCCGGCCAATCAGCCGCCCCTGCCTTGACCCCATCGGGCGGGGGTTCGACAATACCCCGTATCCCGCCCGGGTCCTCTTCCTGACTGTGATTCCACATCATGCCTGATCGACGTGTCGGTTTGTGGCTCATCGGGGCGTTCGGCGGCGTCGGCACGACGACGGCCGTCGGTCTCGCGGCCCTCGCCCAGAAACTCAGCCCGCCCGTCGGCCTCGTCACGGCCCTGCCCGACTTCGCCGGCCTCGACTTCGACCCGGCGGAAGCCTTCCTGGTCGGCGGGCACGACATCCGCCAGACGACGTTCTCGCAAACGGCCGCCGAACTGCTCGAACGCTCGCACATCTTCAGCCACGCGCTGCTCGTCGGCGTCGGCCCCACCCTGGAGGCGTGGTCGAAGAATGTCCGCGCCGGCGTGCTGTATCGGGCGAACGCCACCATCGGCGCGATGGCCGACCGCCCCGACGTGCGGGAATCGAGCAGCCCGAAGATGGCGATCGAGCAGATTCAATCCGACCTGCGGGACTTCCAGTCGCGGCACAACCTGTCGCAAATCGTCGTCGTGAATGTGGCCTCGACGGAACCCGTCTTCGCGCTGACGGCCGAGCACCAAACGCTGGCGAAACTGCGGACCGCGCTGGCCGAGAACCCGGCCGTGCTACCGACGAGCAGCCTGTACGCCTACGCCGCCCTCGACGCCGGGTACAGTTACGTGAACTTCACGCCGAACCGCGGTGCGACGATGCCGGCGATGGAAGAGCTTGCCCGCGCGAAGGGCGTGCCGACGGCCGGGCAGGACGCGAAGACGGGCGAGACGCTGATGAAGGCCGTGCTCGCTCCGCTGTTCGCGAAGCGAAACCTGAAGGTGCTGAGCTGGGTCGGCCACAACATCCTCGGCAACCGCGACGGGCAAGTGCTCTCCGACCCGGAGAACAAGGCGAGCAAGGTGAAGAGCAAGGACGTGCTCGTGGCGGAACTCCTCGGCTACAAGCCGCAGACGCTCGTGAGCATCGAGTATGTGCCCTCGCTGGACGACTGGAAAACGGCGTGGGACCACATCCACTACGAGGGCTTCCTGGGCACGAAGATGACGTTGCAGTTCACGTGGCAGGGCTGCGATTCGATTCTCGCCGCCCCGCTGGCCATCGACCTGGCCCGCCTGACCCTGCGTGCCCACCGCCACGGCGAGAGCGGCAACCTCCCCGCGCTGGCGAGCTTCTTCAAGTCCCCCGTCGGCGTCGACGATCACGACTTCACGCGACAGTTCGGAATGCTCGAAGAGTATTTAGCCATAGATGAACACAGATAAAACGAAAACCGAATTTACCACCGAGGGCACCGAGAACACCGAGAACACCGAAGAGAGTTCAAATGACCAAGAATGAAATCTCTTCTCGTCTTTTTTCTCGGTGTCCTCGGTGTCCTCGGTGGTGAAATCGGTTTTAATCTGCGTTTATCCGCGTCAATCTGCGGCCAAGATGGATTGGAACTATGAAACTCGCTTTCTCTACGAATGCCTACCTGAACCACTCCTTCGCCGAGACGTGTAAGCGGCTCGCGGAGATTGGCTACCGCGGCGTCGAGATCATGGCCGACGTGCCGCACGCCTGGCCGGCCTACCTGCTCCCCGAACAGAAGGTGGCTATCAAGGATGCCCTGAAGAAGAACCGGCTGAACATCTCGAACGTGAACGCGTTCATGATGCACGCCGTCAACGACCCGCGGCAGAAGTACTGGCACCCGTCGTGGATCGAACCCGACCGCAACTATCGCCAGATTCGCATCGATCACACGATCCGGGCACTGTCACTGGCGAAAGACCTGGGCGCGCCGTGCATCACCACCGAACCCGGCGGCCCCCTCGAAGGCCGACCGTGGGGTGAATGCCTGAAGCTGTTCGTCGAGATGCTCAAGCCCGTGGTCGAACATGCCGAGAAGGTCGGCGTGCCGTTGCTCATCGAGCCGGAACCGGACCTGCTCATCGAGACGGCCGACCAGTATCTGGAGTTTGCCGGCCACTTCGATTCGCGGTTGCTCGGCCTGAACTTCGACATCGGTCACTTCTACTGCGTGAAGGACGACCCGGCTGCGACGGTCCACAAGCTGGCCCCGCTGATCCGGCACGTCCATCTGGAAGACATCGCGGCCACGCGGGTCCACCATCACCTGATCCCCGGCGAGGGCGTCATCGACTTCGGGGCCACGCTAAAGGCACTCGACGACGTGGGCTATCAGGACTGGGTGACGATCGAACTGTACACCTGCCACGAGAACCCCGACGCAGCCGCGAAAACCGCCCGCGAGCGGGTTCTGAAGATCGCGAAGAGCGTGGGCGTGGAGTTCTAAGCGAGTGAAATCACTCCCCAGCATTCCGCTGGGGAGAAGTGAGAACGATGAGGCAGTCGACGAGACGATTAACGCGATGGGGCAACAGATCCACTTTTCCGATAGTGCAGTTGCCAACAGTTTGTTGAGCAAAAACCTCGGAGTCTACTGTCTGCAACCATATGCTTGACAGTGGGTAGCGATACTCTCGATCAAGCCACGATGCACTACTATCCGCTGGGATCTGCATTAAGTGGCCCGCGGAAAAGTATCAGACGCCAAAACAAATGACACCGGCTATGATGATCGGCTTCCGCGAAATGTCAAGCAAATAAAATCCCGCCGCGGTTCTCGCGGCGGGTTCGGTGAAGTCGGGTTTGAGACGTGCCCTACACGTGCGCGAATTCCAGGTCGGCGATCCGCACGCGGCCTTTGCCCGCCGCCTTCGGCGATTCGCCGCTTCGCTTCACCAACTCGCCGGCCGGCTTCGCCATCGCCCCGTCGGCCATGCGGAAAATCTTGTCGGCGTAGCTTTCCAGCCGGTGATCGTGGGCCACCACCAGCACCGTCGCACCGCGGGCGGTCGCACATTCTTTCAGCAGGTCCATCACCGCCTGGCCGTTGTCCCAGTCGAGGGCGCTCGTCGGCTCGTCGGCGAAGATGAACGAGGGGTTCTTCACCAGCGCACGGGCGATGGCCACCCGTTGTTTCTCGCCGCCGGAGAGGGCCGACGGCCGCAGGTGGGCACGGTGCGACAGGCCCAGTTGGCCGAGCACGTGGTCGGCCCGCTTCCGGGCTTCCCGCTGGCTGACGCCCTCGCCCCACTGCAACACCACTTCGAGTTGCTGCCGGGCCGTGAATGCCGGGAAGAGGTTGTACCCCTGGAAGATGTAGCTGCAATGCTTCAGGCGGAACTGTTCCATCTCGCTGTTGTTCATCGCCCACACGTCGCGGCCGAGAGCCTTCACCTGGCCGGCGGTCGGCCGCAAGAGGGCCGACAACACCGCCAGCAGCGTACTCTTGCCGCTGCCGCTCGGCCCCATCAGCAGGTTCAGTTCGCCGGAATGCAGTTCGATTGCCACATCCTTGAGGGCGAACATCTTCGTCTCGCCGCTGCCGAACGCTCGCGTCAGGCCGTGGCCGGTCAGGACGGGGTTCTTCGGCACATGAATGGTTGGCAATTTCGAGACGAGCGTGGAAGGCGATTCGGCCTCGCGGAACCAATTACGCAAGAGGGGCAAACGGGCAGTCCAGTGCGACAGGGTCGACATCAGAAGGTATCCTCGGCAAACAAGGAAAGCGGTCAGAGAAAAGCCACGGCGTCCGGCCGTCGGCAGGGGTAGGACGGATGAGTCCGAAGGCTCCTTTCGGAATTCTCGCTGTCGCTTCCTGACCCCATTAGCAAACAGGCAATGGGCGGCGACTTGCGCGGTTGCGGGTTTCAGACTGCTGAATCATAGTTAAAATAGGGAAGAAGTGCCAGCAAGATAACCTGTTCCGGATGAGGAAATCAACAATTACGACCGGTTCAATCGGCACAAACGGCCATAAATGGCCGGTATTGCCAGAAGTTGCGAGGATAATCGAGGTCGCGGCGAGCGAGAAATTTTGGGGGAATCTGGAGAATATCGGCACGACCGTTCCAGGCAGTCGCCGCGGGCGCTCAGTCCGGTACGCCGACGAAGACGAACGGTGCCCAGTAGAACGGCGACTCCCAACCGGGCGTGTTGCGAATCTTCAGGCGGGCGGCCTTCATCGCGTCGGGGTAGGACACACCGCCGACGCCGGGCTTCACCAGCTTGAAGAACGTCGCCATCATCTCCGAGGTGGCCTCGTCGTCCACCGACCAGCAACTGGCCAGCACCCGTCGCGATCCAGCACACAGGAACGCCCCGGCCAGCGTCACACCGGCTTCGAGCGGTCGCTGCGGGCCGACGTTCGTCGTACACGCGCTCAGCACGGTCAGATCGCACTGGTTCAACTTCAGGCGGTGAATCTCGTGGAGCGACAGGAAGCCGTCGTCATCCGACGACACCACGCCGTCCTTCGGCGGGGTCAGCGCGATGGCGGCGAACAGGTTGCCGAAGCGGTCGTCGGCGAACCCGTGGGCGGCGATGTGGATGAACCGCTTGCTGGCCATGCCGGCCACCACCGCCTTCTCGGTCGCCTGTTCGCCGAGCAAGCTCGTGACTTGATCGGCCGGGAACGCATCGCGAATCCGCCGGCTCTCCACCGACGAGAACGGCAGCAACGGCAGATTGCCCTGGAAGCTAATGATGTTGCCGTCCCGCTTCGCGACTCGCTCGCCGCCGGGCGTGGCCTTGCCGTAAGCCGGGTCGCCGACGGTCAGCAGCGTGGCCGGGCCGGTCGGCTTCTCGCGGGCGGTGACGGCGGCCAGGATCGCGGGCGACGGCGAATAAATCAACGGCGGCAGTTCGTCGATGCCATACTTTGGCCCCGTTGGCGTGGACACCACCAGGCACTCGAACGGCACCTTGTGAAACGCCCCATCGGGGATGAGCACGAGGCGGTCGGGCTGAATCGCCCTCAGGCGGTCCCGCAGGGCCGGCGGCAGGGCCACGTCGCCGAGGGTTTCGCTGCGCGTCGATTCGGTCGGCGTCTTCGTGCCGCGATCGACGATGACGATGCCGCGGGCCAGGCTGAACGATTCCCCGGTCACTTGCCGCAGGTAGTGGTCGACAATCCGCGTGGCGACCAGGCCGGTCAGCGGCAGGGTCGGGCCGGCGTCGGCCGCGGGGGCGGCCGGTTGCGGGCCGAGCGGCACGATGACGATGCCCCGACGTTTCGGCTCATAACTGGGCGTGCCGGTTGGTACATCCCCCATGCCCTCGGCGAGTTTCTGCGGCACGCTGAGTTTGAAGAGTTCGCACGGCTGGCCCGGCCCCGGCGAGAGCACGGCGAAGCACTCGGACTTGCCAACGAGGTACGCCAGCACGGCCGTCTTGTGGAAGGCGGGGTCGTTCGGCAGGCCGGTCACGCTCGTCGTGGTCATCGCCGTGTCGGTCAGTGCTCGCGTCACCGGGTCGGCCGCGACAATTTCCTTCCACGCCTCGGCATAGTCCGTCTGGGCCTTCTCCAGGTCGGCCACCACCTGCTTCGCTTGCGGGTCGTCGGGCGACAGGAACTGCGCTTTCGCCCGCAGGCGGGAAATGCTCTGCCGGGCGGTCTCCTCGTTGGCGATGAGTTTCTCGCGGTTCGGGCCGGTCAGCCGGTCGCGGGGATCGACTCCCGCGGCCAGGATTTGGTCGAGCAGCGTGCGGCTACGGCTGCGCGTGATGACCCGCAGGACGCCGTCGGCCTCGCCGTCGCGGGCGTGCCACCGGGCGAGCAGCTCGAAGATCGTGTTGAACTGCGCGTAGAACGTGGCCCGCTGGGCGGCCTCGCCGAAGGTGTTCAGCCGGGCACGGTCGGCCACGTCGAATACCTCGGTCGCCAGGGCTTTCGCCTGCTTGTGGTCGCCCGCCTTGTCGGCCAGGGCGGCCAGTCGCCACAGGGTGAAGCACTGCGTCACGGGTGGGCACCGCGTGCGTGCGGCCTGGAAGGCGCGGGCTTCCTCGAAGTGCGCCTTCGCTTCCTCGTCCCGCCCCTGGCATTCGCAGACCATACCGAGGTGATTCAGGCTGCGGGCGAGGAGGACGTTCTTCTCCTTCCGGTGCCGGTCGGACTGTTCCCGCCAGATCGCCTCGGCGGCGGGGAAGTCCTGGTGTTCGAAGAGGTACCAAGCCGTCGCGTGGCGGGCGGTGGAAACCATGAACCCGCCGGTCACGCCGTTGGCCACGCACACCCGTTCGATGGTCGGCACGTGGGTGACGGCGTCGGCCACCTTGCCTTGCGTCAGCGCGATGTCGGCCCGCGCGGCGGCGATAAAGCCGCGGGTCAGGTCGTCCAGCTCAGCGAACGTCGCCTGCACCTTCGCGGCCTGGGCCAAGGCAACAGCCGTGGCGGCCAGATCGCCCTGTTCCTTGTAAATGAGGGCGGTGTTCAAGAGCACGTTGAACCGCACCGGGTCCGCGGCCGGGCCGACCGTGTCGCACACGGCCAGGCCGCCGCGGAAGCGGACCACGGCTTCGGAGTACCCGCCGCGGGTCATGGCGGCCACGCCACCGAGATACTCGCACTCGGCCCGCACCGTGTCGTCGGGCAGGTGCTGAGTGCGGTACAGTTCCGTCGTGCGGGCGATGTACCGCTCGGCGGCGGGCGCGTCGCCGACGGCGAGTTCGGCGGCCGCCAGGTTGGCCAGCACCAGCACCGTGGCTCGCAGGTCCGGCGGCTGGGCGGCGTCGAGTTCTGCCAGCGATTTCCGTAACAGGTCGCGGGCCAGCGGGTACGACGCCGACAGCAGTTCCATCATGCCGCGGTCGGCCGACAGGCGGCCGTCCACGAGCTGATCGCCGGACCACCGCTCGCCGGCCTGCCGGGCCAGGTCGAGAGCCTTGCGATACTGGCGGGCGGCGCGGGTGACTTGTTGCAATTTCACGAACGCGGCGAAGGGGCTTTCCAGGTCGAGAACTTCGCTGGTCGGGGTCGGCTTGGCGGCGGCGGCGATGATCGACTGATACTCGACAGCCGCCTGATCGCGGGCGCGGCCGGCCTCGGTTTTCTTGCCAGCGGCCTCGGCCGCGGTCGCCCAACTGGCGAAGATGTCGCCGGGAATCGTGTGCTTTTTCGGCTGCGCGCGGCGGTGAATCTCGATGGCTTCGCGGAACAAAGGCTCGGCCTCCGCGTACCGGCCGGCCCCGGCGAGAATCTTCGCCCGCAGGGTTTGCGTATCGCGGCGGCCGAGCGGGTCGCCGAGTTGGTCGTGGAGAGCCGGCAGGGCGGCGAGCACCTCCAGCGCGGTCGTCGCCTCGCCGCGGAAGTTCAGGGCTTCCGCCCGTGCCCGGTCGGCGACGATGCGGAGGCCGCGTTCGTTCGAGGCGTCCGCGACCTTCCGCACGGCCACCGCGTTCTCTTCCAGGTCCCTCCACCGCTGCGGCAGGGTCGGCAGTTTCCGCCACGCGGCCACCTCGGCCCGCCCACGGTACGCGCGCAACACGTAGTCGGCCGGCAGCGGTTGCTTCGCGTCCAGGGCAGCGGCGTAGGCCGTCTCGGCCCGGTCGTACAGGGCAAGTTCGACGTAGCACTCGCCGCACACCACGTCGAGTTGGGCGGCCGTGCCGACGTCGCCGACTTTCGTCAGCCATTCGCGGAACGGGTCTGCCAGGCTGATCGCCTTATCGGCTCGGGCGGACTTGATGTACAGGGCCATCAGCCGTTCGTAGGACCGGCGAACGGTGTAGTTATCGGCGGCGGTGAGGGCCGTGCGGTACAGCGGCTCGGCCAGGCCGGGGCGGTCGTCGGCGAAGTGAACCTCGGCCTGTCGGAAGGCCGCGACCGGGTCGGCATCCGGCGGCGCGGCCGGGGACCACAGAGCCAGGGCAAGCGGAAGGAGCAGCGTCATGGGGGGCACTCGAAAGCTATGGGGCGTGCGGGGGCTTTAGCCCCCTTATTCTCGGCCGCGTGACCATAATCTGGGGGATAACGCCCCCGC
>JBBQCQ010000023.1:0-13962 GCA_038318835.1 Gemmatales bacterium
TGTCGGCGAGGGCGACGGTTCGTTCCTGGTCGAGCAGGATCGTCTTGCCCGCTTCCACGGCCAGCACCGTTGCGCCGGCGGCCCGCATGGTCTCGATGGTCGTCACGCCCACGGTCGGCACGTCGAATCGCATGTCTTGCCGCGGTTTCGCTACCTTCACGACCACGAATTTGTTCTTCCCGCACAGCTCGCCCGCCCGGCGGATGGCGAGGTCGGTGCCCTCGATAGCCTCGACCGCCAGCACCGCCCGTTCGCGAATCATCACGCTCTGCCCGACATCGAGTGCGCCCATCTGCTTGGCAAGGAACCAGCCGAACTGAATGTCGCGTTCCTCGGCCGCGGTCGGCGGTCGGCGAGTGAGTAGACCGTGGGACACGAGCAACTCCGGGCAGAGATCGAGGGCGGACACGCACTCCAGGCCGTCTTTGCGCAGCTCGCTGATGAAGCCGAGCAGGATCGAATCGTCTTTATTGTCGGAGCGGGTGCGGGAGTACCAGAAGCGGGCCATCCGCCAGTCGGGCATCATTTGCAGCCATCGCCACGGCTGGAAGAGAACATGCTTGTGGAACTTCCCGGCCATCGCCCACCGGGTGACGCCGCCGCGGACAAACCGCCGGCTGATGAAGTTCATGGACATCCGGCGGAGCGAGTGATACTCGTGGCAGACAGTCCGCAGGGCCGGGTCGGCCATGCCCGCGACGCCGACGCAGACCACGGGGATGCCGCACTCGCGGGCCTTTTCGGCAATGAGAATCGGGAACCGTCCGGCACAGGCCAACAACCCGACCGGAGCGATTTGACCCGTCGCGGTGGCACCCGCGAACGCGGCCGGTCGCACCGCCATCATTCCTTCGTCTCCAGGCCGAGCAGTTGCTTGATCTTCCGCAAGTCCCGGCGGAGTTCGGGAAGCTTTTCCAGGCTCATCATGATGCGCATTTGCTCGCGGTCGGGGGTGGCCGGGGCGCCGAGCATTCGCGAGTCGGGCGGCACGTCCTTGTGGACGCCGGCCTTCGCACCGAGAATCGCCCGGTCGCCGACGTGAAGGTGGTCGGCGATACCGACCTGCCCGGCCATGACGACGTATTCACCAGTCGTGGTCGAACCGGCGATGCCGACCTGACTGACAAGCAGGTTGTGCTTCCCGATCTGGCAGTTGTGGGCGATCATCACGAGGTTGTCGATCTTGGTCCCCATGCCCACCCGCGTCGGGCCGAAGGTGCCGCGGTCGATGGTCGTGCAGGCTCCGATTTCCACATCGTCAGCGATGTCTACGTACCCGAGTTGCGGCACCTTCACGTGTCGACCGCCCTGGGTGCGGTAGCCGAAGCCGTCCGCCCCTAGCACGCAGTTCGCGTGGAGAATCACGCGGCTACCGATGACGGTGTGTTCGTAAAGCACGACGTGCGGGTGAAGCGTCACGTCATCACCGAGGCGGCAGTGCTTGCCGAGCGTGGCTCCGGCGTGCAGCGTTACCCGCTCGCCGATCACGCAACCGGCCTCGACCACGACGAACGGCCCGATCTCGGCGTCGGCGCCGATCACGGCCGACGGATGAATCTGGGCGGTCGGGTGGATGGCATTCGTGTGTTCGGAGCCGCTGCCGCGGAGGTGCTTCACGATGGACACGAAGGCCATTAGCGGGTCGAGAACCTTGATGAGCGGGCGGCCATTGACCGGCACGTGCGGCAGCACAACGGCGGCCGAAGCGGGCGAATGGTGCCAGGCGTCCAGGTACCGGTCGTCTTCGACGAACGTAATGTGCCCGAGTTGCGCGTCGGTCAGCGGCCGGGCATCGACGATCTCGGCGTCGCCGTTGCCGACGACCTCGCCCGCGACCAGCGCCGCCATTTGACGAACGGTCAAACTCACGGCCAACCCTCACAAAGCCAACGACAGTCCCCACCCTGGTAGAGTGGGAGAGGAAGCTACCCGTTCCCCGGAGACTCGGCAAGCCCAACAAGCTCGAAGAACCCGGAAGACTGGGGTGCCGAGCAATATCGGGTGGGCAGGACTCGTGAGAGTAGCGGAACTGACGGCGGGGACTGCGGAACCGGCCGCCGCGTGCGGTTCGGGCCGACTGTGGGGGGCGTACCGTGCCGCGGCGGAAGGGACTTTGCCGATTCTCCGGTTTTGCCCTCATCCCCGCCGTCCTCTCGCACGAACCGAAGATTCCGCCCTTTCTCGTGCCCTGCGAGTTCGTAAGATGACCCTGTTTGCGCGGCTTCCCTCCTACCCTCCGAGACACGATGACCAAGATCGCGAAACTCGTCCTCGAAGACGGCACGATTTTCACCGGCCGGGCGTTCGGGGCACACGGCGAAAAACTCGGCGAAGTTGTCTTCAATACGTCGATGACCGGCTACCAGGAAGTGCTGACCGACCCCAGCTACAAGGGGCAGATCGTCACGATGACCTACCCGCTGATCGGCAACTACGGCACCACCAGCGAGGATGCGGAATCGCTCGGCGTGCAGGTGCAAGGGTTCGTCGTCCGCGAGCTGACGAAGGTGCCGAGCAACTTCCGCAGCCACCGCGATCTGGACACCTACCTGAACGCCTATAACGTGGTTGGCATCGAAGGCATCGACACGCGGGCTTTGGTCCGCCACCTCCGCTCCCGTGGGGCGATGAACGGCATCGTGTCGGCCGCGGACCTGGATGATGCGTCGTTGCTCGCGAAGGCCAAGGCGTTCCCCGGCATGGAGGGCCGCGACCTCGTGCGGGAAGTCGTGCCGGATAAGGCGTTCAACTGGAGCAAGGGCTTCGGCCCGTTCTGCGAACATGTTTTGCCGACGCGCCCGATCGACAAGCACGTGGTGGCCATCGACTACGGCATGAAGTGGAACATCCTCCGTTGCCTCACGCAGGTCGGCTGCCGTGTCACGGTCGTCCCCGGCACCGCGTCGGCGGCCGACGTGCTGGCACACAACCCCGACGGCATCTTCCTGAGCAACGGCCCCGGCGACCCGGCCGCGGTTGGATACGCGATCCAAACAGTGAAGGACCTGCTCGCCACCAAGAAACCGATGTTCGGCATCTGCCTGGGCCACCAACTTCTCGGCCTCGCCTACGGGGCGAAGACGTTCAAACTGAAGTTCGGCCACCGCGGGGCGAATCAGCCGGTGATGAACACCACCACGGGGGCGGTGGAAATCACCACGCAGAACCACGGCTTCACCGTGGACCCCGCGACCCTGCCGACGAATATCGTGCCGACGCACCTGAACCTGAACGACAAGACGCTCGAAGGAATGCGGGCTGAGGATGCGCCGGTGTTCAGCGTGCAGTACCACCCGGAGGCGGCGGCCGGCCCACACGATAGCAGTTACTTGTTCGAGGAGTTCCGCACCTCGATGGGATAGAACGAGAAGTTCTTGGCCCACCCGTGCCGGCCGGTTACGCTGGGTGGTATGACACCCTTCGCCGCCCTGATCGCGTGTGCCGTCGCCGTCGCTGACTGGGGGCCGATCCGCCTCGACTCCGACAGCGTGCCGTTGCCGCCGGGCGTGATCGCTCGCATCGGCAGCACGCGGTTCCGGCACGAGGGCACCTGCAACCGCGTTCACTTCCCGCCCGACGGCCGGCACATCCTCGGCGTCACCGACGACACCCTGTACACCTGGGACGCCCACACCGGAATCACCTTCGCCGTCACTGACCTCGGCGGCATTGTGACCGAATCGGTGCTCCGGGCCGATGGCGCGTTGGTTTTCGTAACTAGATCCGGCCGCGGGGCGGAAGCCTTCCTGCGTGTGCGGCCGCT
The DNA here is from genome assembly GCA_038318835.1 of Gemmatales bacterium. GTDB lineage: Bacteria > Planctomycetota > Planctomycetia > Gemmatales > Gemmataceae > Limnoglobus. The sequence goes on from JBBQCQ010000023.1 coordinate 3,764, forward strand.
GGCAGCCGGCCCGACGAAGACGGTGCTGACGTTCGACGACGACGGGTCGTGTTGCCTGTCGCCGGACGGCACGCGGCTGGCCGTCCGCACGGCCGGGCTGGTGCGGCTCTTCGACACGGTCGACGCGAAACTTCTCGGCGACATCCGCCTGTCGATCTCCGACTACGACCCGCACACGCTGGCCGTCTCGCCGGACAACCGCAACGTGCTGGCCGCGTACCGCCACTGGACCGAAGTCCGCGAGTTCGCCACGGGCAACGTCGTGTACGCCGAGTCGGTCGCGGGGACCGATGACGAGATTCATGAGGCCGTCTTCACGCCCGACGGGCGTGAAGTTCTTTGCGCCGTGGACGGGGAGAAGAAGAACAGGCTTGAGGTGATCGACTTGAAGTCGGGGAAGGTGCATCGCCTTCACGAATCCACCGACCGCATGAGGAAGATCGTTGTCCCCCCGGACGGTCGGACGGTGTACGCGGCGAGGGGGCCGGAAACCATCCAAATCGAACGGACGAAAGGATCGGTCGCCACTTTTGGCTCCGCGTTGACTGGGTCCGTCCGTCCGTTCTTCTCGCCGGACGGTCGGCAACTCGCGATGGCTGGCAGCACCCACCAGGTGACCTTCTGGAACCCACAATCGCGGCAGCGGGTAGCCTCGGCCGAAGACCTTGAGGCTGCTGGGCACACGCTCGAATTCAACCGCGACGGGCATCGCCTCATTCTGAACGATCTGGATTCGCCGGGGGTCGTGCAACTCGTCGAGGTGTCCCAACGGCGTATCCTGCGGACCATTCGATTCGGTCGCACGGAAGACGTTTGTCTCGTCCCGAACGGGATTGAATATGCCGTCGCGACGGCCCGGCACCTTCGCATCCGGGACGCCACCTCCGACGCTGTGACGTTCGAGGCGAACCTCAATTTCCCCGCGACGCCGGTCGTCGAGACGATCGTTGGCGGAAGGCTGGCGCTCGCACGCGGCGATGAACGGGTCGACGTGTGGGACCGCACCGCGAACAAACGACTGGCTTCATTCCCGGTCGAACGCCACAGAGGCTTCCTTCCTCTGCCAGACGGCCTGTCCGCTTTGTCCTGGGAACTGCGGAAATTCGGACACGAGTACCTCTGGGACTTCCGACGCACAGGCTTGATCGACCGTCAGCCGTACCCCGACGAGAAGGGTTTCCAGGCTTACGGCGGTCGGCTGAAGTTCGATCCCATGGGCCGCTTTGCGCTGTTCCAGCGAACGAGGAGTCGAGCCGGCCTGTTCGACATCAAGGCGGCTCGGGTTCGACCCTACTCCTTGCCGTTTTCCAGCTACGATCTCTCCCGCTGCTCTTTTACGACGGATGGGCGATGCCTCGCAGGGTGGCAGCGAGACCATACGGCCCTCCAGAGCGGTATTTCGATCATCGAGACCAGTTCCGGCAAGTTGCGCTGCATTCTCCCCTTGCACGGCGAATTGTTGGCCTCGGCGTTCAGTCCCGACGGCCGCATGCTCGCAGCACTCAGCCCGACCGCCCCGCTGTATCTGTTCGACTACCGCGGCACTCTCCTCAACCTGCCGAAGTCGCTCGATCGGACCTCGCTCGATGCGCACTGGTCGCAACTGCTCGGCGACGATGGCGAGGCATCATTCCGGGCCTTGCGGAGCCTGGCGGCCGCACCCGATTCGACGATCCCGTTCGTCCGTGGCAAGATTGCTGCGGCGAAGGGGCCGATGAAGCCGGAACTCGACGCCCTGGTGCAATCGCTCGAAGCCCCGGCGTTTCGCGACCGAGAAGCGGCCTCGAAGGAGTTGACGCGGATCGCGAGCGTGGTCGAGGGCGAACTGCGGGCGGCGGAGAAGGGCACCGAGTCGCCGGAGGTGCGGCAGCGGTTGGAAAAAGTGCTTCGCGCGACCCTGCCCGAGTCACCGGAGTCGGTTCGCCGGACGCGCATCGTCGAGGTCGTCGAGTGGTGCGGGACGGCGGCCGCGAAGCAGCTTTTGAAGGAATGGGCGGCCGGGGCAACCGGGGCCGATCTCACGAAGCAGGCGAAGCTGGCCCTGGCCCGGCTGGGCGGGTAATTGCCCCTCGAAAGCCAGGCTCAAGTTTCGAGCCATCCGCGGCCGAAGGAAGTGCGTCCAGCGATTTCCTCGGACGGCGGACGGGTCACGGATGCAACCCCTTATCTCGCGAGTTTCGCTCCGATCGCGGCTGGCCATCCGCTGGCAACCGGCCTCGCCCGTTCGCACCGCCCAACTGGTCGCCGTCGGCACCGTGGCGTTGATCGTGGCCGCAATGTACTACGTCGGCCGATTTGCGTCGAACCTGCCCAACACCGACGAATGGGACTTCGCCGGCGTGGTCGTCGGCGTGCCTTCACTGTCCTGGTTCCTCGAACACCACAACGAACACCGGTACCCGCTCGCCCGGTTGCTCTGGTGGCTGTCCGTTCACGTCAGTGGCGACTTCCGCACGCCGATGTTTTTGTTCGTGGCCCTGATGGGCGGGGCGGCGGCATTGCTCACCGACGCGGCCCGCCGCCTTCGCGGTCGTGCGTCGCTCGGCGACTTGATAATCCCGGTGGCGTTGCTCCACTGGGGGCACGCCTTCAACCTGCTCATGGGGTATCAGGTCGCCTTCGGCCTGTTCGTCGTCGGCCTCGCGGGGGTGTGTTGCGGCGTCGTCGCCCGCCGGCCGCACCTCACCGGGTGCATGGCGTTGGTGGCTGTGCAATCGGGCGGTTTCGGGCTGGCCGCGGCCCCCTTTCTCGCGTTGCTTCTGCTTGGCAATGGCGTGAGAAGCCGGCCTTCGCTTGCGGTCTGGCCCGCGATTATCATGGCGTATTCCGCCTGGGTGGCCGCGACAATGTTGCCCAGTACGGTCGTGGTACCCGGCGGCGTGGTCACCGGCACAGTTTGTTATTTGTCGGTCGGCTTGGGGCCGGTCGTCGCGCAGTTCCCAAAGACTTACTGGTACATCGGTGGGGCGGTGATCGCGCTGGCGGGCCTAATGGCTGTGGCGTCGCTGCGGACGCTGAAGGGGCACGACGGGCAGGGCTTCTTCCTGGTATTCGCTGCCTTTGCCGCCACAGCCGTCGCCGTCGGGTTCGGCCGCGGCGAGTGGGCACTGGGGTATCGCTTCGTCTCGACGAGTGCCCTCGGCCTCGCGCTCACGTGGGTGGTGCTCGGCCGGTGGGTCGGCTGGATCGGGTTGCCGCTGGCCGTCGCGCTCTTCGTCGGCAACCTGAAGCACGCCGTCTGGTACGGCAAACTCTGTCAGGGGCAGATGCGGCAGTTTGAAACAGACCTGCGAGACGCGAAGTTGTCGCCAGTATTTCTGGCGGGCAAGCACGGCAACGCCTTTCACATACTGCGGCCAACGGGACTGCCGGTGCTGACCGAGTTCCGCACGGGCGAGTGGTCGTCGCGGTACGCAAACGTGCCGAACGACCCCGCATTTGAACTGGTCGCAGCCCACGGCCCGCTGCCGTGTACACTGTTCTGCGCGAACGATGTCTTCTTGCCGAACGGCCCACCGATCCCAGCGATACCGTTCGCGTCGTTGCCGACGCCGGTCGTGGGTTTCCGCCTGCAAGGCGAGCAACTTTGCCACATCGTTCACCAGAAAGTTCGCCTCCGCTGGACCGACGCCAACGGCGTCTCTCAGGCAGCCGATGCGTACCCCGCGGTGATGCCCGGTAACTTCGTGGTCACGTTCCCGGTACCAGGAATCATAACCGATGTTCGCCTCGAACCGGCGACGTGGTCGGCCGGGCTTCAGGTGTCGTCGGCTCAGTGGCTCCTCGCGAAATGATGATCTCCAAGCAGATCAATTTTTCATCTATCCTTGACGCTCGCGAGGTCCGGTCATAATCTCATGCTTTCCCCCATCGGCGCGATTGGCGTCGAATGGAACCGAACAGTAAAGAACGGGAAGAACGGCATGGCGGGCCAGGCGAGCGAACGCATCCGCATCCGGATGGAAGGCTACGATCACGAAGTCCTCGACCGGACGGCGGCGGAAATCGTGCAGACGGCGATCCAGACGAACGCTGAGGTTCACGGGCCGATCCCGTTGCCGACGCGCATCGAACGATACACCGTACTTCGAAGCCCACACATCGACCGCAAGTCGCGCGAGCAATTTGAGATTCGCACGCACAAGCGGCTGATCGACATCCTGCAGCCGACGCAGAAGACGATTGAAGCCCTCAACAAGGGGCTGAGCCTCCCGCCGGGCGTGGATATCCAAATCCGCGTGATCTAGTCGGATCGGCGGAATCCGCTGGCCGACACGACTCCCCGTTGTATAACACTCGGTTCCCACGCACCCCGCGCGTTGACGCGACCTGCGGGTGTGGGATTTCTTTGCGAACAGTATTAAGGGTTGGACGCCATGTCCGCGGACACCACCGAAACGAAACCGACCGAACGTCCACTCGAGATCGAGGTGACGGGTAAGTTCAGCGTCCCCGTTGTGAACAAACAGGGTGCCGAGGTCGGCAGCGTCGAGATCGATCCGGCCGACTTCGCCAAAGAAGGCAAGATTAGTCGCCAGTTGCTGCACGACGTGGTCCTGATGTACCTCGCGAATCAGCGAGCCGGGACGCACAGCACACTCCGCCGGGGCCAGGTCGCGGGCAGTACGAAAAAGCTGTTCCGCCAGAAGGGCACAGGCAACGCACGGGCCGGCACCAAGCGAACGAACAAGCGACGCGGTGGTGGCACGGCCAAAGGGCCGAAGCCCCGCGACTACGAATACCACCTGCCGAAGAAGGCCGTTCAGGCCGCAACGCGGATGGCCATTCTCAGCAAGCTCGCCGACAAGGAAGCTGTGATTCTCGACGAATTCGCCTTCGCGTCACCGAAGACGAAAGACGTGTCGAACGTGCTGAAGGCCATCAAAGTCGGCAAGAAGACTCTAAGCGACGGTCGCGAAAAGGAACTGTCGCTGCTCGACACGACGGTGCTGATCGGCACCGAAAGTCTCGACCTGAACATGTACAAGTCGGCCCGCAACATCGAAGGCGTGCAAGTGTTGCCGACGGCCGAGTTCAATGCTTACACGGTGCTCAAGCAAAAACGGCTGGTCCTCACGAAGGCCGCCCTGGAATCGTTGAAAACTACCGGCAAGAAGTAAGAGTCATTCGTTATCAGTGATTGGTTATTGGACGAGTTCATTCCCAGTAACAAATCTCGAATCACGAAGGACGGTTTCAAGAGATTAGCCATGCGTACACGACCACGACCAGCACGCTATGTTCGCAAGTTGGCCAACCGACAGCCCACCGTTCACGGTGAGGCGGGCATCGAACTGCGGCCATACCAGATTGTCATTCGTCCTCTCGTGACCGAAAAGGGCACGCACCAGAGCACGCGTTACAACTCGTACACGTTCATGGTGAACCCGCTGGCGACGAAGGTGCAGATCGCTGCGGCCGTCAAGGAACTGTTCAACGTGCGAGTCGAGAATGTCCGCACCCAGGTCCGCAAGGGCAAGCAAGCTCGCTTTCGTCAGAGCATGGGCCAGCAGTCGAGCTGGAAAAAAGCCATCGTGACGCTGAACGCCGAAGACAAGATCGACTTCTTCTAAGCGTCCTTAGCGACGTAACGAACACGGATCACCGATAGCTGAGAGCGATTGACATGGGCATCAAATATTACAAGCCGACTTCAGCGGGACGCCGTGGCGGGTCCGTTTCGGACTTCGCCGAGTGTACCGAGCCGCGGGTGAATGCCCCTGAGAAGTCGCTGCTCAAGCCCCTACCCAAAAAGGGCGGTCGGAACCACCATGGGATCGTCACGACCCGATTTAGGGGTGGTGGCCACAAACAGCGGTATCGAGTCGTCGACTTCAAGCGTAAGCAAGACGGCGTCGAGGCGATTGTGCTGTCGGTCGAGTACGATCCGTGCCGCTCGGCCCGGATCGCGCTCATCCAGTATGCCAACGAGACGAAGACGAAAGCCTACATCCTGGCACCGGACGGCCTCAAGGCTGGCGACAAGGTGATGTCAGGCGATACCAGCGAGCCGAAGATCGGCAACTGCATGCCGTTGAGCAAAGTACCGCTCGGGATGACGATTCACAACGTTGAGCTAACCCCAGGCAAGGGTGGCCAGATTTGCCGTTCGGCCGGTTGCTCGGCCGTTCTCGGGAACCGGGACAAGGGCCAGGCCCTGATCACGCTCCCGAGTGGCGAAGTCCGACGGGTGAGCGACAAGTGCCGGGCGACCATCGGCAGCGTCTCGAACCCCGACCACATGAACATCAGCCTCGGCAAGGCCGGACGCAAGCGATGGCTCGGCCGAAAGCCCCACAACCGGGGTACTAGCCAAAACCCCGTTGACCACCCCATGGGTGGCGGTGAAGGCCGGACAGCCGGGGGTCGCGATCCGTGTTCGCCGCGTGGCGTGCTCGCCAAGGGCGGCAAGACGCGGAAGAAGCGGAAGCCGTCGAACAAGGCGATCGTCCGTCGTCGGCCAGCCGGCCCGCACCAGACACACAACGGTTAAGTGAGTGATTTCCTACGTTTTCGCTGGCCATTCACGACACGGTCAGTAACATATTCCATCCGCTGAGGTTCGATAAAACCGGGCGAACGGGAATGAGAGGCATCGGATGAGTCGGTCGATTAAAAAAGGTCCTTACGTTGACGAGCGTTTGGCCGCGAAGGTGGCCAAGCAGGTCGGCGGGATTCGTTCCCCCATCAAGACGTGGGCACGGGACTGCACAATCCTCCCGGACTTTGTTGGGACAACCTTCGAGGTCCACAACGGTAAGGCGTTCCTCAAGGTCTACGTGACAGAAGAAATGGTCGGGCACAAGCTCGGCGAATTCTCCGCGACACGAACATTCAAAGGCCACAGCGGCGGCAAGGCGAAAGCTGCCCCGGCCGGCAAGTAACGGCGGAAAGGTTTCGACGCGATGATTTACAATGCCACCCACCGGTTCGCCGACGTGACCGCCCGCAAAATGCGGCCGTTCGCTCAGTTGGTCCGCGGCCGCAATGTCGACGAGGCTCTCGAGCAACTCCGCTTCCGCCCAAATCGAGGCGCGCGGCTGATCGAGGCGGTCATCAAGAGTGCCGTCGGCAACGCGGAGGACAAGGGCTGTCGAAATCTCGACGACCTGGTCATTACGATCTGTCGGATCGACGAAGGCCCGATGTACAAGCGGATTCAGCCTCGCGCTCGTGGCACGGCTTTCACCATCCTGAAGAGACTGTCGCATATCCATGTGACCGTCACCGATGTGGGGGCCTTTGAGGCCGCTCAGGAAATGGGACTGGTCCGGCGTGGGGTGGCCCCGGCGTCTGCGGTCGAACAACCCGCCAGCGTTTAATTGAACAATACCAGCGAGGGCTCGGCGGGTTCGCCGGCCGGCCTTCGTTCGTTTCGCGGCATTTTCGTCCGGGTGGCTTCGGCCGCTGTCGAGGACTGGGCGAGGAGTGAACGATGGGTCAGAAAGTTCGACCGACTGGCTTCCGCGTGGGCATCATGACCCCGTGGCGAAGTGCGTGGTACGCGAACAAGCAAGATTTCTCCGAGTTGTTGGTCGAAGACCAGACGATCCGGACTTTCATTCCGAAGTATCTCAAGAAGGGTCTGGACCGTAAAGAGTCCCGCCCGATGATCTCGGACATTCGAATCGAGCGAACCCGTGAACGGGTGACGGTCGTCGTGTATAGCAGCAAGGTCGGGGCAATCATCGGCAAGAAGGGCGAGAAGATCGACAAGCTGACGAAGGCTCTCGAAAAACTCGTCCGCAGGCATATTGAGATCAAGACGATCGAAGTGACCCGGCCGGAAATTGACCCGCAGCTCATCGCCCACGACATCGCGGAGCAGCTGGAGAAGCGGTCGAGTTTTCGCCGGACGATCAAGAACGCTCTCGGCCGTGCGATGGAAAACGGCGCGAAGGGTGTGAAGGTTCAACTGTCGGGCCGCCTCGGCGGGGCCGAAATGGCTCGATGCGAAAAAGGTATGAACGGCAGCATCCCGCTCTCTACACTGCGGTGCAAGGTGGATTACGGCTTCACGGAAGCTGTCACACCGCAGGGGAATATCGGGATCAAGGTTTGGGTAAATAACGGCGACTTTTTGACCGGAGAGATCAACGATGTCACTGATGCCCAAACGAGTCAAGTTCAGAAAAAACCAGCGCGGCGTCGCAAGGGGTAACGTTACCCAGCGGAAGTATAACGGCGCAATTAAGGGTAATGCCCACCGCGGCAATTACGTTGCTTACGGTGATTACGGCCTTCAGGCTCTCGAAAGCGGCTGGCTCAGTGCCGAATCGATCGAGTCGGGCCGGGTCACGGTGACGCGGTTTGTGTCGGGCGAAGGCCGCTATTACATTCGGGTCTTCCCACACAAGTCCGTGACCTCGATTCCTGCGGAAACGCGGATGGGTAAGGGTAAGGGCGAACCAGAATATTGGGCGGCGGTCGTGCGAACGGGGCAAATCCTGTTTGAGGTCGGCGGCTTGCCCGAGCAGGCGGCTCGCGAATGTCTAGCGCGTGTTGCGTATAAGATGCCGTTCAAGTGCCGGTTTGTGGGCCGTCGCCCTAATATTTAATTTTTGAACTGGGAACATGCGATGAAACCCGCGGAAGTCGCGAAAGAGAATGATGAGCAGTTGAAGCTCTCGCTCGCGGAGACGGAAAAGCACCTGTTCAAGTTGCGATTCCAGTCGGCGACCGATCGCCTTGAAACACCCTCGGAGATCCGCAAGGCGAAAAAGGATATCGCACGGATCAAGACCGAACAACGCCGTCGCGAACTGGTTGTTGAGGGTAAACTCAGCGACGACGTGCTCGCGGCCACTGTAGCGTTCGCCGAGAAGGGCGAAGTGTCCGAAGGTAAGCCCATGGTCGGCCGTCGCAAGGCTTTGCGGGTCGTCCAGCGTATTCAGATGATTCAAGCGACACGCGCCTCGGCGAGAAAAATGCCGACCGCGAAGGGGAAGTAACGTATGTTGGACACGAATACCACAACTGCCGAAGGGGAAAAGCCCGCCGGACCTGGTCCCCGGAAGATGGTCGGCATTGTTACCCGTGACAAGAACGATAAAACTCGCCGCGTTGAAGTTGCTCGACGGGTTCAGCACCCGAAGTACGGTAAGTTCATCAAAAAGCGCACGATTTGCTACGCACATGATGAGAAGAATGAATCGCACCTCGGCGATACGGTCGAGATCGTGGAGAGTCGTCCTCTGTCGAAGCTCAAGCGGTGGAACCTGACTCGCGTCGTCACCAAGGCTCCGAGTCGGACACTCGCCGGCCTGGAGGGTGCGGTTGCGGGGAGTACGCTTGCGGGAACTGCCGAGAAGAAGTAACGCCCCGGCCACGTGCCGTGTGCTCAACTTGGGACCGACTCATGATTCAGATGTATTCGTACATGGACGTGGCCGACAATACCGGGGCCAAAGAAGTCATGTGTATCCAGGTGCTCGGCGGCTCGAAGCGCCGCGTGGCTTACTTGGGTGACATCGTGAAGGTCAGTGTGAAAAAGGCTCTCCCCGGTGGCGAAGTCAAGCCGGGTGACGTGGTCAAGGGCGTGATTGTCCGCACGAAAGTCGCGACTCGTCGTGACGACGGCAGTTATGTCCGCTTCGACCGGAATGCCCTGGTCATTCTCGACAATGATGATAATCCCCGTGGCACGCGGATTTTCGGAGCCGTGCCCCGCGAGTTGCGGGCGAGTTTCAGCAAGATTCTCAGCCTCGCCGCGGAAGTAGTTTAACGACGCTAGGGAGCAGTCATGTTCATTCGGAAAGACGATACGGTCGAAGTTTTGGCCGGCGACGACAAGGGTAAGCGTGGGAAGATTCTCCGTATCAACCGAGCCGACAACAAGGTTGTGGTTGAAGGCGTCAACCGCGTCTACCGCCACCTTAAGCCCTCGCGGACCAATCCCCAGGGCGGGCGGTTGTCGAAGGAAATGCCGATCGACGCCTCGAATGTGGCTCTGATTGATCCTGCCACCAATAAGGCGACCCGCGTCGGGGTCAAGTACCTCGACGATGGCTCCAAGGTTTTGGTGGCAAAGAAGAGTGGCAACACTCTCAGGACGATCGCCAAGCCCGACATCAAGTACGCCAAGAAGAAATAAGTCCCCTATACATTACCTCAACCGCGGGCGGGGTCCGGCATCTTATCCAGATGTTCCGACACTCGGCCGAGATCCGGTGAGACCGAGAGATAGAAATGGCCACCGC
>JBBQCQ010000024.1:0-13939 GCA_038318835.1 Gemmatales bacterium
CGGCACCACCGCCACCCCCGCAAGCAGAGCCACGAACACCAGGACCGCCGTCATGCCGCGGAGGGACATGGTTAACTCGACGTTTGCGGCGGCAGCAGCGGGGACGACCGTGCCGGCTCGGCCGGCATGCCGTTCCGCGAACTGCGGGGGCTGGAACCCGAACTGCCCACGGTCGCCACGGGCGGCGGCACGACTTCCCGGCGGAACGTCGGCAGATGTGTGATGCGCCGCCGGGCCAGCCATCGCAACCCGGCCCCCAGGCCGATCGCGACCGCCAGCGTGAGCAGCCCCGGCACGCTCGCGGCCACGACCTGCGCCGCTGGTTGCGGAGCCAGCACCGCGGCCGTGGCCATCAGGACACCGCCGAGCGCGATCGTCGGCCCGACCAGTCGCGGGCGTAATCGCGAGATGGCGAGGCCGAGGACCAGCGCGGCGAGCGAACAGCCGAGCACGAACGGCACCCGTGGCACTCGCAGAATGCGGACGGCGGCGGCGGTCGTTTGCCGGCCGGTCACGCCGTCGTCGGTCGGCACGTCCCACGGGTCGGCTTCGACGGGCGACACGCCCCCCGCGAACCAGCGGTCCAGATCGGCCGACGACACGGCGGCCACCGGGCCGGGCAACCCGCCCCGCCAGCTCCAGCGTTGTTCGACGAGCAACGGCCCGCCGACCACCAGGGGCACGGTGCCGGCCGGCACGGCCATCGACCACCACGCGGGCGATTGCAACACCGCCCCGCGGACCTGCGGCGGCACGAGCGTGACCTCGCCGCGCGGCTGTGGCGGCAGCGTGTACTGCACTTCCACGACCAGCGTCGGGCGGTTCGGCCGCGACTCCGGCAGCGAGACGTGATACGTTCGCACGAACTCCTCGCCGCCAGGCAGCGCGGCCAGGTTCTCGGCCCGGTCCTTGTTCACGAAAACCGTCGGCGGGCCGGCCGAGGTCACTTCAATCTCGAAGCCCTGCGGCGACCACCGCTTCACCAGGAAGCGTGCCCGACCGAGCACGGTGCCATCGGGCGAGGCCCACGACTGGAACGCCGCTCGTTCGATCACCACCCCACCCGCGTCGGGCGTGTCGAGCAGGTCGAAGCTTAGTGGCACGGGCTTCGTCGATCCGGTCGCGGCCAGGGTCAGCCACGGCAGGGCGTCGCGGTCGGCACTCGGTTCCGGCGGGCGTTCTTCCCAGGCCCCCTGCACGTTCGCCGGCCGACGGCCGTTGCCCGCTCCCCAGACCCGCACGCCGGCTGATACCTTCGTCGCGTCGGGCCACAACAGCGGCACGTCGATCGCCAGTTTGTCGCCCGCCCCCCGCGGCGGGAGTGGCACGGCGTAGCTGACCGTCACCGACAGGTCCTTCGCGTCGGCCGGCGGCGTCACCGCCCACAGCCCGCCGCCGAGCGATTCGACGGCCGGCGACGCCTGGAAGGCGACGGCGTTGAGCGGCCCGCGGAGGCGAATCGCCCGCCCGACCGCATCGGCGGCCTTGAACTGAATCGACTCGACGACGGTCAACTGCCGCTCGCCGACGGTCACGTCGGCCCGCACGGTCGCCGTCAGTTCGGGGCGATACGGTTGCCACGTCAGGTCGAGCCGCGAGAGCGGCGTCTCGAAGGTGCCGGTTAGTTGGGGCACGGCCGCTTCGGGCTTCGGCGTGCCGGCTGGCGACAACTCGACCGCCGCGTTCGCCGCCACCTCGCGGACCGACCCGCGCACCGTTAGCCCGTCCGGCACGGTAACAGTCAACTGCGATTCCCGCTCGAACGAGTTCGTGAACCGCGGCAACAGCAGGGCCGCCTCGGTCGTGGTGTCCGGCACTTCGTAGAGCGTCTCGATGGTCAGCGTGAACGGCTCGGATTGCCCATTCGCGAGCAGGATCGTGACCGCCCGCGTGCCGTTCGTTTCGGCCCCGGCCTGGACTTCATCCACACGATCGTCGGGCCGTACCTGCGGGTCTCGCCACCCGGCCGGCAGGTCGAAGGTGAGTTGCTCCAGGATCGACCGCACCGGCGTCACGCGAAGTTCGGTTCGCAGTCGCCAGCCGTCGCGGGTCAGGTCGAGCTTGTGGTGCGGTCGCACGGCCGTGAACCCGCGGGTCGGGCGGGCCTCGAAGTCGAGCGTGGGTGGCTTTTTGTCGGCCGTCGCGAATCGGAACGCGGCCACCGGCAAGTCGGGGCCGGGCGGCGAATCCTGACGGCGAACCTCGGCCGCATGGCGGAAGTTCGTCAGGCGGATCGTCACCGGGGCGAAGATGCGAACGGTGCCTGTCTGCTTCGGCACGCCGGGCACGAACGCGATGGCAACCGGGTAGGGGCCGGCGTGTTTGGGGTTCGTGGCGTCCGGCCGCGGTTGCAGCACGCTGGCCGTCAGCAGCCACTCGCCGGCGTCGGGCGTCTGCACCTTCCAGGGTTGCTTCGCGTCGGTCGGCCGGGTCACGGTGGCCGGCGGCAGGGTCGCATCGGGGGCCGCCACCGCCCGCGTCACGGTCACGGCCGCATCGCGCGGGAGCAGCACCGCCCACTCGCGGGCCGGGCCTTTTAGGCGCAGCTTCGTGGTCGTTTCGAGTTGTGCCTCGTCCACCCGCACGGCGATGTCGGCATCGGATGTCACCGCGGTGTCACCGACGGCCGTGGCCGGTGCGGCGGGCGTCTCCCACGCGATTTCGAGCAGGTCGATCGGGCCGAGGGGGACGGGCTTGCCGGCATACCGCGTCGCGTCTTCGGTCGTTCGCTTCACGTCGGCCGGGCGGGGGTTGGCCGGTTCCGGCGTGCGCGTGCCGACGGTCAGCTTCTTCACGGCCCCGCCGGGTGGGTCGAAGGCCAGCGATGTGATCGCCGCCCGCGGCAGACCGACCTCGAAGCCGACCTCGTTCTTCCCACCCCGCGGCGCGACGGCCGCTTCGAGTTCGAGCGTGAGCTTCCCTTCGCCGGCCGCCTCGACCACCACGGCCAGGCCGTCGGCTGTGAGTTCCAGCAGGGGAATCTTGCCATCCGGCCCCACGGCCGACACCGACGCGGCCCGTGCCCCGCCGAGCAGCACGACCGTCCGCGGCGTGGCCGTGCGAAAGGCGTATTCGAGGGTGAGCTTCGCAACCGTCTTGCTGCCGCGCAGCTCGATCTTGCCGCGGATCGCGCACACACTCGGGGACACCGGCTTCGCGGCCTCGCGGAGCTTCTTCAGTTGCTCGGCCTGGTCGGCGAGTTGCTGGTACTCCTTCGCCGAGAGCACGACGCCGTCGATCTTCGGGGTCGCTTCATTCGGGTTGGCGGTGTAAAAAATGATGGTGCCGTCGGGCAACTTCACCGCCGCAGACTTGGCCTCCTGAGCGGGGGCCGCGGGGCAACAGAGGGCGACGGCCGCGAACAGCGGCACGAAGAACGAGCGGCGGGAGCAGGCTGATGGCACGGTCGGCCGTCCTCTGACCGTGAGATGACCGGGACAACTTGAATCGAATCGGGCGAACTCTTTCCCTGTCACTATACCGCCCCACCCCGATCCGACCGACCGCTAACCGCGGAAACTTTCCCGCAGGCTCGCCAGGCTTCGCAATCGAACCAGTTGTGCGCGATCTGTCGCCTTTGCCGCCTCTGCCGCCGGCCCGCGGATGGCCCGCCGGGGGTCGCGATTCCGATGCTAGGATGTGCGATCGCAGTACATGGAGAAGTACCGATGACGAATGCCCTGAGCGTGACCATCCTGACCGAACCGCAGGTCTACCTCGTCGGCAAGCAGGTCGTCGAATCGCCGGAACTGTCCCGCTTCCTGAGCGATCACGGCGTGACCTGGACCAGCGATAGCGAGACGCCGGCCGAGGTGCTCGCGGAGACGGCCGGGCGGCTGTGTTACATGAGCTTCGCCAAGCCGCGGCCGGGCGGGAACGCGGTGTACCTCAACCACATCAAGGAAGTCGGCCACGGCTCGGTGCTGGAACACGGCGTGTGGAATCTGGTTCTGACCGGGGTCAGTCGCAGCCTCACGCACGAGTTGGTCCGACATCGTGCGGGCATGGGTTACAGCCAACTTTCGCAGCGGTACGTCGATGAGTCGGTGGCCGAGTATGTCGAGCCGGACATCATTGCGAACGATCCCGAACTGCACGCCGTCTGGCTGGAATCGGTGAAGCACGCGCACACGGCCTACGTCAAACTCGCCGAGATGCTGAACCAGAAACTCGCCGATCCGGCCGCGGCGACGGCGGCCATGCTACCGCCGGACGCCGACCGCACCACGCGCCGTAAGGCCGCGCGGCAGGCGGCCCGCAGTGTGCTGCCGAACGCGACCGAGACGAAGATCTTCGTGACCGCGAACGCACGGGCACTGCGGCACTTCCTGGAGCAACGCGGCTCGACGGGGGCCGAGCCGGAGATTCGCAAACTCGCGAACCGGGTGCTGGACGTGCTGGTGGCCGACAGCCCCAATTTGTTCGGCGACTACGTGAAGACGCCGCTGCCCGACGGCACGTTCGAGATCACGACGCCGTACCCGAAGGTCTAACCCCGCCGACGTGCGGGATGCGGAGTGCGGAGTTGAAAACCAGTGCGGCGTGCGGAGGAAGTCCCTGCACGCCGCACTTTCGTTTGGTGCGTGTTGTGTTGTCCCCCGTGTGGCCAAGGCTTCACTCCGCACGCCGCACTTGGCACTTCAGGTATCCGTCACAATCCGACCAGCCTTTACCCTCGCTACACGCCGTGCGACGCGAGCCCCGCGGGCAACGAATACGACCCGGCCGGCGGCCGCCCCTGCTTCCCGCACGACCGGCCTTCCGATAACCCAGTCAGACGAGCGGTGGGGAACGTTCGCCGTTTGCGGATTCGCTCGTCGACGCAAACGCGCGAAAGGACACACGGGCCGCGGCCGTGACCGGTTCAGGCGAATCGGTCGGGGAACGGTAGGAACCGGACCCAGCGGCGACCCGTTCAGGAGGAGCATCATGAAGATGCGTTGGATGTTTCTGGCGACGACGGCGGTCTTCGGGACCGGGTCGGCCGCTCACGCGGGCCTCGGCGGGTGTACCACGTACGCCCCCGGCTGTTCGACCGCCCCGGCCGCTCAGACCAGCTACGCGGCGGCCACCGGCGGTTGCCAGCCGACCTGCGAAGTCGTTCACGACGGAGCCGGCGGCAAGCGGTTCCACACCGGGTACACGACCGTCACCGAGACGGTCATGAAGCCGGTCACGAAGACCTGCTACCGGATGGAACAGCAGACGGTCATGAAGACCGTCACCGAGAAGAGCTGCCAGACGGTGCAGGAGGTCATCAAGAAGCCCGTCTGCACGACGGTGATGAAGGAAGAAACCTGCACGAACTATAAGCCGGTGTACGAGACGGTGAACAAGGTCGTCACCGAGAACGTGTGCAAGCCGGTGACCGAGACGACGATGAAGGAGTGCAAGTATACCGTCTACAAGAAGGTGTGCGAGACGCAGTACAAGGAATGCACCTTCACCGTGTGCAAGCCGGTCTGTGAGCAGAAGGTAACCAAGCAGTGCTTCTTCGTCTGCCGCCCGGTGTGCGAGACGACGATGAAGGAATGCTCGGTGACGGTGTGCAAGCCAGTCACGGAAACGGTCATCAAGGACTGTGCGAAGACGGTCTGCCGGCCGGTGTGCGAAACCGTCCTGAAGGACGTGTGCCGCGTGGTGACGGATAACGTCACCGAGACGGTGAACAAGTGCGTGACCCGCACGGTCTGCGAGCCGGTGGTCGAGACGAAGATGGTGTGCAAGAAGGTTCCGCAGACGGTCACGGAAACGTACACGGTCAAGGGCGCGTGCAAGCTCGTCCCGAACTGTGACCCGTGCGCCAACGGCGCGAACCGCGACGGATGCGGCAGCGGTGCCCCGTGCGGCGACCCGTGTGCCACAGGCGGCCCCTGCGGCGGCGGCGATCCGTGCGCCTCGCCTTGTGCCGACCCGTGTGCCTCGCCTTGCGGCAGCAAGGGTGGCCTGCTCGCCCGCCTCTGCGGCAATCGCGATGGTGCCACGCTCGGCGACAAGGTTCGTGCCCGCCTCGCCTCGCTCGGCGGTTCCGCCTCCAGCGGTGGCGTCATCGGCTCGACCGGTGGCGGTTGCGGCGGCCCCGGACTCAGCGGCATGACGATGGTTCGCGAAGCCGACGAAGTCAAGACCCGTCAAGTGACCAAGTTCGTCAGCGTTCAGGAACAAGTGACCGAAACGCGGATGGTCAAGCGGACCATCACCGAGAACGTCCCGACGACCGTCACCCGGCAAGTGAAGCGGACCGTCACCGAGAAGGTGCCGACGACCGTGACGCGGATGGTGAAGGAAACGATCATCGAGAAGGTGCCGACGACCGTCACCCGCAACGTGAACGTGACCGAAACCCGGATGGTGCCGCAGACCAAGAAGCGGATGGCCTACGGGGCCTACGTGGACGCCGCCAACGCGGGCACCGGCCCGGCGTGCGGTAGCCAGGGCGAGCACCTCGGCAACGGTGCCTGCGGCGGCATCGGTGGCGATGCGACCACCTACGACGTGGGCGGCAACGGCCGCGTGTTCGTCGAAGGCTTGAAGGTGAATAAGGACGTGGTCACGAACGTGACCCGCAACATGAACGTCACCGAAGTTCGCAAGGTGCCGTATCAAGTGCAGAAGACCGTGGCCGAGGAAGTCGTCAAGCAAGTGCCGGTGACGACGACGAAGATGGTTGCCTCGACCGTCGAGAAGATCGTCCCCGTCACGACCATGAAGATGGTCCCGGTGACGACGACGAAGATGGTGCCGACGAAAGTGACGGAAATGAAGGAAGAGATCGTCTGCAAGAAGGTCCCGGTGATGGTGACCAAGCAAGTGCCGGTGACGACGACCGTGAAGGTTCCGTACACCACGACCGAGATGGTGCCCACGACCGTGACCCGCAAGGTTCCGGTGGCCGACGACTGCGGCAACGGCTGCGGCGGGGCCGGCAACGGCGGCGGCGGGGCCGGCAACGGCGGCTGTGACAACGGCTGCGGTGGCATGACGGCCGGCGGTCGGCTCGGCAACCACCTCAAGAACAGCGCCTGTGGCAACACCGGCTGCGGCAGCGACGCTTGCACCTCGAAGCGTCCGGTTCGCGACCTGTTCTCGAAGCTGTTCAGCGGCCGTCTGTGCTGCCCGAAGGAAGCGGCCTCGTGCGACACCTGTGCGATGCCGGCCCCGGCCTGCGAAGCACCGTGTGCGACGGCGGCCCCGGCGATGGTCGCGACCCCGGCCCCCATCGCGATGCCGGCCCCGATGACGATGCCGGAGCCGACCAAGCTGCCGGTGGAAATGCCGAAGAAGTAACCGCGAAGTGATTCGCCGCCGAACCCCGCTCGACGACGAGCGGGGTTCGTTTCGTTTTTACCCCAAAGGGGTGGCAGCCCTTTGGGGTAAAAACGAATCGTTACGCCACGTCGGCGGCCGGCTTCAGGCGGATGATGTCGTTCTTCGCGTCGGCGTTCAGGAGCGCCTCGGCCGCGACCTCGGCGGCGTGCCGCAGGCGGTTCACTTCCGCTTCTCCGCGCTGCCGGCGAGCGTCGGCGATCGACAGGATCATCGGCGGCTCGTCCAGTGGCAACTTGTCCGCCAGCGTCCGCGACTTCTCCCGCCGGCGGTCGGCCGTCTCCTGCTGCCGTTGGCGGTCTGTCATCTCGGCCGTCAGCCGGTGCAGTTCGCCGTGCCGGGCGACCACCGCGGCCGACTCGACACGCAACGTCTTCAGGCGATCGTCGATCTGCCGCAGCACGCGGCCGAATCGCCGTTCCCATCGCTTCCGCAAGACCCGCACCCGGCGGGCCGCCTTCGCCGTGTCCGGTTGCTCGGCCGCCTCTTGCAACTGCTGTTCGGAGGCCAACAGCCACGCGGCCAGCTTCGCCGCCTGCTCCTGCGTCTGCCGCCTCGTCTGCTCGCACTCGGCGACGGCCGCCGCACAGGCCTCACGCTCGGCCCGGTGGTGGGCCATCGTCTCCAACAGTTGGTCCCGCACACGGGCGTGATCGTCGTCCCACTTCTGGCAGACGAAGTCGAGGCCCGCCTCGCGGTCGGCCACGACGCCCCGCCGCACGGCCAGCCCGACTTCGGACTGTGCCCGCTCGGCCTGGAACTGCATCTCGCGGTCGGTGAGCGTGGCGTGCCAGCGGTCGAGGGTCGTCTGATACTTCCACAACTCCCGCTCTCGCTCGCGGCGGTCGTCTTCGGTCCGCTCGGCCCCTGCCTCGCGGGTCGTCTGCATCTGCTCGCGGAACTCGACGGCCTTCACCAGGCTCTCCAGTTCGTCCACCGTGCGGAACTCTTCCGACTGCCACGCCTGCTTGGCGGCCGCGAGAGTGTTGAACTGTTCGGCCAAAACGTGCCTCTGGTCGGTCAGATGCTCGGCCAGTTTCTCTAACTCGCGGCGGGCGACGGCCAGGGTCTTGTGCTCGCGGTGAACCTCTTCTTCGCGCGCTTGCAGGGCTGTGAGTTGCCGCGGCGGAATGTCGCCGGCCGACGCGAGCGAAACCAGGTCCGGCGTCAGGGCCGCCCCTGTCACGCGGTCCACCATCGCCTTCGCCCGCTGTTGTTCGAGTTCTTGCAGCACGAGCCGCGCGCTCACGATGCGCTGATCGAGGCCGATGATCTCGGCCTTCAGCTTCGCCAGTTCCGTGTCGGCCGCGTGCCGGTCGCGCTTGATCTTCTGCTCGCGGGCCGTCACCTCATGCTCGCGGGCTTCGAGCAGTTGGAACAACTTCGACAACTCTTCATCGCGAAGCCGGCGTTCCTCGGCGAACTGCTGCTGCTGGGCGGCGTGCAATTCCCACGACTGCCGCAACTGCCCGCGGAACTGTGTGCCCTCGTCGGCGAACCGTTCGCGGTCGGCGGTCAGGTCGGCGAACGCCCGATTGAGTTCGTCCTGCTGCACGGCCAGTTCGGCCCGCGCCACCTGCACCACCTTCGCCTCGGCGGCGGCCTTCGTGCGGACGCGCGACAGGTAGCGTGCGGCCGCCTTGCGTGCCCGCCGGCGAGTGTCGCGCGCCTCGCGGTTCAGGCGGTCAGCCTCGGCCAGCTTCGGCTTCACGCTGGCGCGGTCGTCGCGCAGCTTTTCGCGGCCTTCCGCCAGTTGGTCCAGCAGGGTCGCCAGGTCCACGGTCGTCACAATCACATCGGACATGCTGCCACCCTCGCGCACGGAATCGTCCGCCGGGCTTATCGGCACGTTTGCGGGAAAAGTCCAGTTCGATTCAAGTTTGCAAAAAGTTCCCTTCCGCTCGCGGGCCATCGTGGGTATGTGGTCGCGGTCTGGGGAACGACTCGGCCCGCTGGGGGATGTGAAATGCGTCAATGGTTCGCAATCGGGGTGACGGTCGCGACGGCCGCGGGGGCGAGTGCTCAGTTCGCGTCGGATCGCAAGCCCACACCGCCCGCCGGCCCTGCCCCCATCACCGCGACCCCGCCGGCTGCGTCGACCGCGGCCCCGCCGTCGTTCACCCAGGTCGCCGCCACGGCGGCACGGCCAGTTGAGCCGGCGGCCTCGACGCACCCGTGGTACGTGAAGCCGGAACATGGGCAGTGGATGATCCTGGTGAAGAGCTATAACGGCGACAACGCGAAGGCGTTCGCCGAGGAACTGGCGAAGGACATTCGCGCGACGTACAAGACGCCGGCGTACCTCTTCGAGCGGGGCCGCGAGGAGAAGCTGAAGGAAGAAGACCGCGTGCGCGTGGAGCGGGATAAGAAGCGGGCCGAGCAAGAGCAGATGTTCCTGCGGTTCAACGACCAGATGCGGGCCGAGGCGTTCAAGAAGGGGTACGAGTTCCAGGAGACGAGGCCGAAGTACCGCGTGCCGACGATCAAGTACGAGGAGCAATACGCCGTCATGGTCGGCGGGTGGAAGGACATGGAGAGTGCCCGCAAGGGGCTGGACATCGTCCGCACGTGGGCGGAGCCGACCGACAAACGACTGATGGACCGCGGCTTCGTCGGCGGGGCCGCCCAGAAGGGCCAGCAGACGACGCTCACCGGCGGCTACTTGAACCCGTTCAAGCTCGCGTTCGTCGCGCCGAACCCGGCCGCCCCGAAAACGCTCACCGGCGAGGCCGGGTCCGACCCGCTGGTGTTGCAGATGAACAAGGAAGAAGAGTTGAGCGTGTTGAAGATTCAGAAATCGTGGACGATCGTGGTGAAGGCGTACTACGCGCCGCTGGTCGATATGAAGGACAAGGACGCGGGCAACATCATGAGCATCAAGCGGCTCTTCAATTCCCGGCCGGACCACCTGAACAAGACGGCCGAGCTGGCCCAGAACCTGGCGAAGCTCTTGCGGAACATCAAGCCACGGCCGATCGAGTCGTACATCTTGCACACGCTCAACGGCAGCCTCGTGTGTGTGGGGCAGTTCGATTCCGCGACCGACCCCCGCATGTTGGCCGAGCAGGAACGCCTGGAAGCCCTGCGGCTGAACGTCGGCGAGAAGAACACGAAGGGGAACGAGGTCTACCCATTCGACCGCCTCGCGGCGATGCAGGTGAAGTAGAATCTTGGCGAGCCGAGCACCGTCAGGTGCCGGGTGAATCGCGTTCCCATTCACCTGGCACCTGACGGTGCTCGGCTCGCCCAATTCGTCACACCCCGTCGGCCGAGCCGTGATTGACCAGAAACGCGAGTTGCTCGAACTGAATCGCCAAATCCACCGTCACTACGCGGACGTGCGGCGGCACGCGCAGCAGGCCCGGCGCGAAGCTCAACAACCCCTTCACCCCGGCCCGCACGAGGGCGTCGGCCACCACCTGGGCGGCCTCCGACGGCACCGTGATGACGCCGAGTTCGGCCTTGCGGACGGCCATCTGTTCCTTCAGAGCGTCCATCGGGTAGACCCGCAACCCCTCGACTTCGTGGTCGATCTTGTCAGCGGCCACGTCGAACAGGCCAACGATCTCGAAGCCCTGATCGCGGAAGCCACGGTAGCGGAGCAGTGCCCGTGCGAGGTTGCCAACGCCGACAAGAACAGCCTTCCAGCCGCGGTCGGTGCCGAGCGTGTGGCGGATGACGCCAGCGAGAGCGGCCGCCTCGTACCCGACACCCCGCTGGCCGAGATGCCCAAGGGCGGCAAGGTCTCGCCGCACCTGGGCGTCGCTGATGCCCACCGAGTCGGCGAGTTGCGAACTGGACACCGTCGCCCCGGCCGGCACATGCGCGACGACGCGGAGGTAGTGACTTAACCGCTGGGCGGTGGCCCGTGACAGTTCGCCTGGGTTGTCGTCGGCCCGGTTCTGGTTCACGGAACTTCTCCTACCGTGGACGATCCGGAAGTCGATCCGTCTGTAGCTTCAACGTAAACCGTCGGCCGAGTTCGGTCAATCGGCCGAGCCGAGGCCGACCGGCAGCCTCACACGGGAAGCCGTCACCCGTTCGCGAATGTTCTCCGCCACAGGGTGGTGGTCGGCCTCGGCTCGGCCGACCCCCTTGATACTACTTCGCCAGGTCGATGCAGATGATCTCCTTGTCGTTGCGCAGGTAGGCGTGCTTGTTCGCGAACGCCGGCATGCACCACACGACCTTCCGGCCGAAGGCGGATTGCGTCTTCTCGATCACCTTCGCTCGGTCGATCTCCTCGTAGCCCTTTGGCGTCAGCTTGCCGAACACCAGGTCGCCCGTCTCCGCGAAGAACACGAAGCGGTCGCCGTTCTTGACGATGAACGCCGTCTCCGATCCCTTCGCGGCCTCGCCGCCGACCGGACCCATGCCCTCCCACAACCGCTTGCCGCTCGGCAGTTCGACCGCGTACATGACGCCGCTGTCGTCGTAGCCGTATAGGACGCCGTCCTGCAAGAACGGCTGCACATTCACCGGCGAGACGCCGTGCTTGGCTTTGTCCTTGAACACGACCTCGGCCACCTCCGGCTTGTCCTTCGCCAGCTTCAGCAGCAGGTTCTTGCGGTTGTACCCAGCGTAATACAGGTACTCGCCGAACTGGATCGGCGTCATGATGGCCGAGCCGCTCGTGGCGTCGTAGGGCGTACTCCAGTATCGCTTGCCCGTCTCCGGGTCGAGGCCGCGAACCGCCCGCGGCCCGGCCACGATGAGTTGCCGCACGCCACCGGCTTCGATGATCGTCACCGGCGAGTAGCCTTGCTCGTCCTGCGATTGCGACTTCCAGATTTCGGCACCCGTGTCCTTGTCGAAGGCCACAACGTGCGAGCCGTCGCCACCGGCGAGGGTGATGAGCTTCTTCCCGTCGATGAACGGGTGAGCGGCGTACCCCCACAGGGCCGACTTCGTCTTGTACTCCTCTTTCAGTTCCTTCGCCCAGATCTTCGTGCCCTTCTCGGCGTCGAGGCAGGCCAGGTGCCCCTCGGCCCCGAGAGTGTAGACTTTGCCGTCGAGCACCGTCGGCGTAGACCGCGGCCCGGCCGGGTAGCTGATGGCGTACTTCACCGGGTACTCGTACTTCCAGAGTTCCGTGCCGGTCTTCTCGTCGAGGCAGTGAGCCGCCTCGATGCCGGTCGAGCCTTTGCGGTCGAAGTTGCCTTCGTCCTTCATCTTCTCGGTGAGGTCTTTGCTGACGTAGTCAGTGACGTACACCTTGCCGTTCGCCACGGCCGGCCCCGCGTAGCCGCCGGCGATGGGCGTCCGCCACAGGACCTTCGGCCCGCCGGCCGGGAACTTCTCGATAATGCCGGTTTCGTGCCAGACGTTGTCGCGTTTCGCCCCCATCCAGTTCGGCCAATCGTCGGC
The DNA here is from genome assembly GCA_038318835.1 of Gemmatales bacterium. Classification (GTDB taxonomy): domain Bacteria; phylum Planctomycetota; class Planctomycetia; order Gemmatales; family Gemmataceae; genus Limnoglobus. The sequence continues at coordinate 12,694 of JBBQCQ010000024.1, forward strand.
CCGACCGACGGCGGCGGTGAGCAAAACGAGGGCGAGGGTCGTCGTCCGAACGAGCATGAGGAGCCTCCTGAGTGTGCTGGCGAAGGGCCGAGCTACGGGTGTATACTAGGCGGGGACGATCCTCAAAGCGAGGGACCGAACATGCCGCGAGGGTGGTGCTGGCCGGAATCAACGGGGCCGGGAAGACGACGGCCTCCCTGAAAATTCTGACGCAGGTGTTGCAGATACCCATCTTCACCAACGCCGACGCGATCGCTCGCGGGCTGAATGCGTTCAACCCGGAGTCCGAGGCGATGTTGGCCGGGCGAATCATGCTCGACTACATCCACACGTGTGCCGCGAAGCGAAAAGACTTCGCGTTGGAGACGACCCTCTCGGGCAAGACTTACGCCCCGTGGCTGAAGGGCTTGCAGGAAATTGGGTACGACGTGTATCTTTTTTACTACTGGCTCGACAGCCCGGAGGCGGCCATTCAGCGTGTGGCCGAACGAGTCCGGGCTGGCGGCCACCACATACCCGACGCCACCGTTCGGCAGCGGTACGGGCGGAGTATCCGAAACTTTTTTGAGTTGTATCGGCCCGTCACGACCTACTGGCGCATGTACGATAACAGCATGAACCTCGGGCGGCTCATCGCGTTCGGGTCGGCCGACGAGGAGACGGTCCTCGACGGCGACACCTGGCTCGACATTCAACAAGGAGCAGGTCATGGCTGAGGCTGTAAAGGACCGCCGGGCAGAAATGCTGGAGATGAACAAGCTGCTCGATCAGGCTCACGCGGAAGCGGCCCGCGAAGCCCGGCTCGAACACGCCCGCATGGGGCGGTCGGTGTGCGAGTCGGACGGCAAGGGTGGCGTGGTCTGGATTCCGCCGGCGGAAATTTTCGCCCAGTATGGCCTCGACGAATTCGGCCGGCCGAAGGCGGACGCGGGGGCTTGAAATCGGCCGGCCGCCTCCCATAATCTTCTATCCGCACGCCGAGGTGGCGGAATTGGCAGACGCACTAGCTTGAGGTGCTAGCGCCCGCAAGGGCATGCAGGTTCAAGTCCTGTCCTCGGCACTCGAAGCCCCGCGATCAACATCGCGGGGCTTCGTCATTTCGGCTCTAGCCGCGTTCGCAACTTCTGGAGCGCGGCCCGCACCAACTCGCTCACGTCGTCCGGCGGTTCGGCCTCGCTCACGGCCAGCGATTCGAGGAACGCCGCCGCCGCCCGCCAGACATCGGCCCCGCCGCTGGGCACGGTCG
>JBBQCQ010000025.1:0-13905 GCA_038318835.1 Gemmatales bacterium
GCAGGAAGCGGGCGTAGACGACCGCGACGCCAACGCCGACGGCGGCCCCGAGGACGGCGAGCAGTAATCCTTCGCCGAGCAACAGCCGCAGCACCGTCCGCGGTCGGTAGCCCGCGGCGAGGAAGCTGCCGACTTCCTTCGCGCGACGTTCGACGTTCAATCGGAACATCAGGCCGACGAGCAATAAGGCCGACACGATCAGGAACAGGCTGAATCCGAGGAACAGGCCGCCGAAGTCGGTGCCGCCGCGGCTGGCGCTCAGCAGGCGGTCGCGGACATTCTCGACGACGATGCCGCCGGCCGCGGGCGTGAGTTTCGCGCGTAGCAGTGGCCCGAGTTTCGCCGCGGTTTGCTCCGGCGATTCCCCTGCGGCCGGCGCGATGCGGAGCGACGTGACGGTGCCGAAGCGGCTGGCGAACCACTTCTCGCCGGCGGCGCGATTGATGTACGCCTTCGGCGTCGTGCGGTAGTCCTTCCAGAACTTGTCGTGTACGTCGTTCGGCCGAATGCGAGTGCGGTCGAAGGTGAACGGCGGCTTCCACGTCGCGATGTCGAGTTTATCGGTGATGCCGGGGAAAGGCGGCGTCAGCGTCGGGTCGGCCCCGACCCCAGCGAGCGGGATGGTGCCGCGGAGCTTGAACGCGGCCGTGATGGTCTTCTCGCCGCTCTCCACGTCGGGGGCGAAGAACTTCAGCGTGATCGTGTCGCCCGGCTTCACACCGCGGATCGGCGATTCGGGCCAGTCGGCCAGCACGACCTCGTCGTCGGCCAGCGGCGGGCCGGGCGGTTGGAACGGGCCGAGGGGGGCGGCGGCGGTCGGATCGACGGCCGCGATGATCGAGTAGGGTATGGCCTTGTCGCCGTGGGCGATGTCGATGGCCAGGTACGCCGTCGTGCGGGCGGAGCGGAGGCCGAGTTCCTTCGTCGCCGCGTCGGCCGCATCGAGGACGGCCGGTTCCAGCAGCAGACGGTCCGATTCGAGCGACACGTATGGCAGTGCCCGCTCCGGAACGCGGAGGGCGGCCGGTAGGTTGCGGCGGGTGCGCAATCGCAGGCCCCAGTCGGGCAGGTCGAGCGACTGTTCGAGGGCCGCGTTCACAGTTTCAGCCGGCGGGCCTAAAGCGAAGAGCGAATTCACGCGGCCGGCGTTGTCGGGCAGAATCTTTTTCTGGAGGGCTTCCAGCGGCACGAAAATGTTCAGCGGCGGGGTCGGGTTCGGCAGCAGGCCGAAGTCGTTAGCGGGGTGGTCGGGCGGCAGAATTTCGGCGACGGTTAGCGTGGCCGCCACGGCGTTTTCGTCGGCCGTCCGCTTGCTCAGGATCGAGGACTTCGGCACGTTCGAGAACTGCGGCACCGACAGCCGCAGTTGGTCGCCGACCTTCGCCCCGCACTTCTCCGCGATGCGACTGCCGACGATGGCCGTCATCCCGGTCGGCGGCTTCAGGTTGAATCGGGCAAAGCCGTCCGCGGTCAGCCCGACCACGACCACACGCGGGACCGTCACCAGGTCGGCGGCGGTTTTGTTCGACACCGAGCCTTGCAGCACGATCGCCGGCACCGCGTCCGGCGGCACGGTCGCGGTGCGAATCAGGCGGTTGCCGGTCCACGCGGCGGTGACGCCGTTGAGTTGCCGCTCGGCCCGAACGCGGAGGCTGCCGCGGAGCGAGTCGCCGACGAACAGTGCCCCCGTTAGCACGGCCGAACTGAGGACGGCCGCGAGCAGCACGGCAAGATTGCCGCGCCAGTGGAACGCCAGACTTCGCCAGGGCAGAGAACGCAGGGTGAGCATGGTTACGCCCCCCGTTCGAGTCGGCCGTCGTTCATCTCGTACCGCTGCGGGAAGCTGCGGGCAAGTTCGCCGCTGTGCGTGACGGCGATCAAAATCGTGCCCTGTTGGCGGTGCAGATCGAGCAAGAGTTCGCCGACGGCCTGCGCGTTCTTGTGGTCGAGGTTGCCGGTCGGCTCATCGGCGAGGACGAGTTTCGGCTTCTGAATCAAGGCCCGGGCGAGGGCCACCCGCTGCCGTTCGCCGCCGGAAAGTTCGGCCGGGCGGTGGTCGAGCCGCGAGCCGAGGCCGACGCGATCGAGCAGTTGCCGGGCGGTGGCTTCCAGGGCGGCCGCCTCGCGGGTCGGGTTCACGAGCGTCGGAATCAGCACGTTTTCAAGCACATTGAACTGCGGCAGCAGGTGGTGGTCCTGGAAGACGAAGCCGATCCGCTCGTTGCGGAACGTCGCCAGGCCGGCATCGTCGAGAGCGAACGGGTTCTGCCCGTCGAGATCGACGGTGCCCGCGGTCGGCCGGTCGAGCGTGCCGAGGATGTGCAAGAGCGTGCTCTTGCCGGACCCGGACGGCCCCGTGATCGCGACAGCGTCGCCGTCGGCGAGCGACAACGACACGCCCGCGAGCACGGCGAGCGGCCCGCTGCGAGTGGGGTAGTCTTTGCGAAGATCGGCAACGGTGAGGGGCATCGAGTCTTCCGTTTTGAGTTTATCGTTCGACGTTTTGCGTTGAGCGGATCATGACAAGACCAATGCAAAACGAGGGACGCAAGATGCAAAACGAGGGCCGTTACTTCGAGAACGCCCCCGGCGTCGGGGGCACGTCACTGGTCAGGGCGAGCGTGCCGAGGCCGTAGAAGGTGTACTCCACGTCCATGCCCTCGTCCCACAGACCGCCGTGGAAGCCGCCCCGCGGTTCTTCGCACGACTCGGCATAGTCGCGGATTGCGGTGCGGTTCAGCCGGTTGCCGCCGCCGAGTTGGTCGAGCGTCCACGCCCCAGTGAAGGTCGAGAGCAAGTCCGCGGCCGGGATGCGATCGTTCGCACGGAAGCCGCCTTCGGACGACGGCAGTTCCGCGAGGAAGTCGCTGACCCGCGCTCGCACATCGTCGGTGAGAGCGTTCGCGATCTGCAACACGCCGACACCAGCGGCGGTCGGGTTGGTGCCGCTCCGCTTCATGGGGGCGATCTCGACGAACCCGCCGTCGGGTCGCTGCCGGCTCATGACGAACGCCGCGAGGCCATCGAGGTTCGGAATCGGTCGTTCCAGCAGTTGCAGGCAGAGCGCGACGAGGAAGCTGGTATACGTGCTGCCGCTGATGCCGCCGGGTGTCTTCGCGTAACCGCCGTCGGGCGTGCGGAACGATTCGAGCATGTCGCACACGCGGTCCCGCCAGTCGGGCGGGGACTCGGCCAGCACGTTTGGCCCGCCGCCGAGCGGCACGAGGTAGCACGACACGAGCAGTGAGAAGAAATCGACCACGCCGGCCGGTTGCGTCAGCCGCGACCGCAGGAACCCGGCCGCATCGGTACACACCTTCTCGTTGAGCGATTGCAGCACGGCCAGCGACCGCAGGGCGAAGCCGGTGTAGTACAGGTCCGATCCGCCCTCGCGGCCGGGCCAACCGCCGTCGGGCCGCTGCTGGTCCAGCAGGTACGCAGTGTGCCGCGAGCGAACATCGTCGGGCAACTTCTCGAGGCCGTCGATCAGTTGCACCGTCAATCGGGTGAGGTATGGTTCCGCGTCCACCTCACGCCCCCAGCTTGGTGCGGATGTCGGCCGGGATGTCCAGCGATTCCAGCACGCCGCCCGACTTGCGACAGAAGACGCTCGACATCCGCCCGTCCGCCACCGGTTGGCCGTCGAGCATGAACGCGAACTTGTAGCTCAGCGACTTCTTGCCGATCTTCTCGACTGTCACTGCGATGGTGACTTCGTCCTCGAACCGCAACGGCCGGACGAAGTCGCACGCCGTCGAGACGCGAGGGAAGCCGTAGCTCTGGCCGCCGTCGGTCCACGACACAGTCAGCCCGCGGGACCGCAGGAACGCCGTCTCGGCGACTTCCATGAAGCGGAAGAAGTTCGAGAAGTGCATGATGCCGGCCATATCGGTATCCCCGAACTCGACGCGGCGGGTAATGCTGAAGGGTTGCAACATTGATTGCTCGAAGAAATTAGCCACAGATGAACACGGATGAGCACAGATAAATCGAAGACCGAAATTTCATTCAGAAAACCAAGCCAGGCCAGCGATCCAGGAAAAATGATCTTGGTTTTATCTGTGTTTATCCGTGTTCATCTGTGGCTAATTTCTTGCTCACGTATTGGTCCAGTACGGCGAGGGTTTCGCGGGCCATTCGCTCGGCGGTGAAGTGTTCCTTCACGGCGGCCCGGCCCCGGCGGCTCATCTCGCCGTGCCGGACGGCGTCGGTCAGCGCGTCCAAGAGTGCTGCGGCGAGGGCGGGGGGGTCGTTCGGCGGCACCAAGTGGCCGGCTCCGGTCATCGCGATCAGTTCCGGGAAGGAACCGTGGGCGGGTTGCACTACCGGCAGGCCGTTCGCCCAGGCTTCCAGCACGTATAGCCCCTTCGGTTCACGGTACGTCGTCGGCACCGAAAGGACATCGACCGACTGAAGAAATCGCACCTTCGCCGCATGGTCGGGGCTATCGATGTGCGCGAAGTCTTTGAGCAGCCCGGCGGCCGCGAGCTTCTTCACCTGCTGCTCGAAGTACGCGCGATTATTCTCGCCGAGCCAGCCGGACGCCTTCAGCACCATCCGCGGCACACCCGGCGTTTGCCGCAGATGGATGAACGCATCGACGAGGTTGTGGAAGCCCTTCTCCGGAGCGATGCGGGCGAAGTAGCCGACGCGAAACAGGCCATCGGCCGGCAGCACCCGATCTTGCTCGCTGTGCCCGAGCAGGTTCAGACCGGGGTAGACGACATGCCGCGGCACGGCGGGGATGCCGAGGTAGTCGGCCATCGACTCGGCATAGAAGCGGCTCGTCGCGATCGTCGCGGTCGCGGATTGCAGGTTGTCGCGGATGAGCGCGATGCACGCCGCCCGGTCCTTCTCGGGCAATGCCTCCAGGAAGATGTCGTCGCCTTGCAACGTCACCAGGATCGGCACGCCGAGCGCGGCCTTGAGTGCCGGCAAGATGCCCGAGAGCAGGGCGTTCGTCAGCAGGATCACATCCGGCTTCACGTCGTCTCGCAGGAAGGCGACGAGCTTTTCGAGTTCCTTCCGCTGGTAGCCATGCTCGCCCTTCAGCATGGACACCGTCAACGCCCCGAGGGTCGAGTACGGCGTCCGCACGGCGAACCGCGACACCCACCGCAAGAGCCGCGGCTGATCGACGAGGCGGTCGAGCAGCCACGGTGTCTTGCGGAACAGCCACGATTTCTGTTGCAGGAAGACGTTGATGCCGCCGAAGAACACCCGCTTCTGGCTGCCGTCTTCCTCGTCGGTGCGGATGGGCGTGTAGGTGGGGATGAGCAGCGAATCGTGTCCGAGCTTGTTGAGCGCGGCGACGAGCGTGTTGTCCCGCATGCAACTGCCGCAGTACATGCCCGCCGCCCCGGCCGTGATGAACGCGATTCGCACAAGAACCTCTGGTGGAACTATCCTACGGGGGCTACCGGCCGGCGGGTGGTTGCCTTACAGGCCCGACTACGCCGAATCTTCACGGCCGATTCATCGGATCGCTACACCGGCTGGGAAGATGAACGGCAGGATTGACGAACGCCGGAGGGCCACCCGTGCTCGACGCCATTGCGATTTCCGATCTGCACCTGGGCAGCGACAACTGCCAGGCCGACGCCCTGGTTCGATTCCTGGAAGGCATCCGGGCTGGCGAGACACCCACCCGCCGGCTCATCCTCAACGGCGACGTGTTCGACTCCATCGACTTCCGTCGGCTCAAACGCCGGCACTGGCGGGTGCTGTCGCTCATCCGCAAGATGGCCGACGAGGTCGAGATCGTCTGGATCAATGGCAACCACGACGGCCCGTCGGAGGTGTTTTCCAACCTGCTCGGCGTGACGGTCGTAGACGAGTTCGTCGTCGCTTCGGGCGGTCGGCGGGTGCTGTTCCTGCACGGCCATCGGTTCGACGAGTTCACGGAGAAGTACCGGCGGACAACATGGGCCGCCGACTGGGCCTACCGGATGCTCCAGAAACTCGACTAGTCGCACGGCTTCGCCCGGTGGGCCAAGCGCAGCAGCAAACTCTTCCTGCGGTGTGCCGCCAAGATCGAGGCCGAGTCGATCGCCTACGCGGCGGCCCAGGATTGTGCCGCCATCTGTTGCGGCCACACACACGCCGCGACGACCAACCGCACGGGGCCGGTGGCGTACTACAACAGCGGCTGCTGGACCGAGAAGCCGTGCCACTACCTGACGATCGAGAACGGCCACCTCGAGTTGAAGCAGTTCCACGACCCAGATCACGCAGTTGGCTGGGTCGGCTCAGGTTCGTCCGGCACGATCGGCTTGCTGGCGTCGATGAACAGCCACGAGAACACGCCGACGAAGTAGATCATCGCGTACATCACGAAGCACACCACGTAGCCTTGCGGTTGCACCTGCTCGACCGTCTGGCCCGCGGCGTTCACGACCGACACCGTGTACCCCTTCAAAATTTGGCCGCTCACGAGTAGGCCGATGACGGCCCCCAGGTTGCCGATCATGTTCATCGCCCCGGACACGATGGCCGAGTACCGCCGGCCGATGTCCTGAGCGGTCGCCCATGACGGACTCATGATGAGGTCGTTGAAGAACCCGACGGCGATGGCACACCCCGCGAACACCCAGAACGATGACGCTTCGAGCGTGTACGCCGCACCCAGATATGCGATCCCGGCCATGCCGTAGCCAAACATGGCGAAGATGCGGCGGCCCCACTTGCGGTCGCCGGTGCGGCGGATGTACCAGTCGGTCAGGAGGCCGCCGAGCAGGCAGCCAGCCATGCCGACGAGCAGCGGCGCGCCGCCCACCAGGCCCAACAGCAGCAGGTCTTCGCGGGTCTGCCCGAGTTGTGGGAATTGCGCCTTCAACATGCCTGGCAGGTTGTACAGCAGGAAGTACCAGTTGAAGTTCGTCACCATGTACATGGCGCACAGAGCGATCAGATTCGGGTTGGTGAACAGCCGCTTCCACGGCACGCCGTCGTGGCCGACGGGGGCCGCCTTGCCGGCCGAGATGAACGTGCGTTCGGCCTCGTTCGTCGCTCGGTGTTCGTCCGGCCGATTGCGGAACCAGAAGGCGAAGACCACCACCCACAGGATGGCGACGCCAGAAAACAGCCAGAGATTCTGCCGCCAGTCCATGCCGAGGTACAGCGTCAGGAAGACCCACAGGATCGGCGTCATGCCGCCCATGAAGCGGGCCGACAGCCAGATGGCCCCCTGGGCAAACCCCCGCTGCGCGACGGGGAACCAGTTGTACAACGACCGCGAGATGTTCGGGAACGCCCCGGCCTCGCCCATGCCGAAGAAGAACTGCATGACGAGGAAGACGGGGAAGGTTATCAACCCCCACCCCGAGAAGCCAGTCAGGGCCACGAAGAACGACCACCACAGCACGATCCGAATGAGGGTCGATCGCGGTCCGAACTTGTCGCCCATCCACCCGGTGGGAATCTCGAACAACGCGTAGGCGAGCTGGAAGAAGATCGTGACGAGGTAGAAGTCGCTCACACTGTGCCCGACCGACCCCATGAGGTCGGCCTTCGCGCTGCCGTACACCGCCCGGTCCATGTACGTAATCATGGCCAGCAGGCAGAGCATAAACAGGACCGAGTAGCGAACGCGCGTGGGACGGGGGTCGAGTGGGGAGTTCATGAAGGTGCCGTGGGGAGGAGGGTTTGCCACACTGTAGCGGCACCGCACGCACCCGGCAACCGAGAGTAGATTCAAAACGGAACGCGGAAAACGCGGGATTGGAACGCCGGATCAAAGGCAGGATAAAACCAAATCCGATTCTTGGTCCGATCCGGTTTTCATCCGGCGTTCCAATCCTGCGTTTTCCGCGTTCCGTTTTCGAACTTTATTTCGGCTTCTTGGCTTCCTGCGTGCCGGCCTTCGCCATCAAGGTGGCCGCGTCCGTGACCTTTACCTTGTCGGTATCCTTGTGGATCGAAAAGGCCGTGTCGTCTTTCCAGGTCAGGTCGCCGGTGAAGAGTTGCTTGCCAAACAGGCCCGTCTCGGTGACGGTCAGCGACTTCGTGCCGCCGGTCTGGCGGAACTCGCGGATCGTCTCGCCGGGGGCGAGCTTAAGCGGCTTGCACTTCCGCACCTGGCCGTTGACCGTGACCGATTCTTGCACGACGAGCGTTTGATTGGTGTCGTTGGAAATGGTGATCCACCCGGCCGACGCGAACCCCGGCGTCAGGAGAAGTCCGACGAACAGCAGGAACAGAACTTTCGCCGAGACTCGGGGCATATTCGCACCGAAGGGTAGGAGGCACATGCAGAATGCCCGAATCCGGCCGCCTTGCGCGCGAAAAAAGGCCCGGTGCGAAAAAATCCCGCACCGGGCACCCCCAACGGTGGCATCATGCCACGCTCTTTTGCCCCGGCTTCATCGCCCGGAGTTGCGTCTCGAATTCCTTCACCTTTGCGACGGCCAGCGGAATCGCCGGCCCGGTCCAGGTCGTCAGGTCCGGCCCGAACCCCGCCTCTTCGCCAGCCTGCGCGACGAACGTGAGCAGCGAGCCGAGGTTGCACAGTTTCTGGGCCGCAAGCTTGGCATCGTAGTCCTTCAGCCGCTGATGCAGTTCCGGCCCGTCGGCCGGCAAGGAAGAAGTCTTGGCGGGTTCCTCCTTCACCTTGCCCTTCAGCCTCGGCAGGGCGAACGCCGGCAGTTGCGGGGTTTGGGCGAACTGTTTCTTCATCGGGTCGTACTCGGCCCACGTGATCGGTAGCCGATACAGATAGCGGCCTATGCCGAATTTGACGGCCGCTCGTTTGAGCGCGTCGCTGAACGCCGCCTTCATGCGGTCGCCGCCATCGGGCTGTTCGCTGGGGCTGCCGACATCCATTTTCGTCACCCACTCGCCGTCGATCTTCAGCCGGAGCCGGCACACGACCGACCCGTCGGCGAGCGTCTCGTACTCATCCTGCCACCCGGCCACGCCGAGGACGTCGTCGAGCCGATCCTCGATCATGCGGGCGTCGATATACGCGAGCGCCATCGCGCGGTTGCCTTTCACCACCTGCGGCTTGAACTTGATTTCCGCGAGCGAGAAGGGGGCCGCGAGAGCTTCGGTAATGTCGCGTTCATTCGTGGTCATGGGAACACCTCGTCCAAAGTTGGGATTTGGATGAAGTGTATGGGCGTTCAGTTCGAGATGGAATGTCGGTAGGAGTAGTGGCCACAGAGGAACACAGATAAAACGAAGACGGATTTCACCACAGAGGGCACGAGAGGACACATAAGAAAAACGGGAAAGAGTTCAAAACTGCCTTTCCAACTCTCTTCGGTTTTCCTCTCGTGCCCTCATGTGCCCTCTGTGGTGAATCCGCTTTCTGTTTTGGTCTGTGTTCATCCGTGTTCATCTGTGGTTATTACTCTTATGCTCTATCGGCTCAACTTGTCTTCTCCCGGTTTCGGTGTTTGTCCCACCGTGGCGAGGGCCGTCGTCAGGAATCTCGTCGCGAGCTTTTGAATTTCCGCGTCCACGTTCTTGCACGTCGTTTCCCACTGGTCCTGCGTCTGGCCGGGCTTGAACGGTTCGCAACTCGTCTCGATGTACGCCTTCGCCTTCGGCTCGGTGCCGCTCGGCCGGAGGCAGACCTTCGCCGAGATGCCGTTCTGCGGGGCGAGGCGGAAGATCAGGAAGTTCCGCGCGGCCTTGTCGGTGTCGCCCTTGAACGGCCCCATCCGGCCGTTCTCGTCTCGCAAGTCCTCGACACTCACGACCGGCACGCCGCCGATCTCCTTCGGCGGGTTATTTCGCAAAGTGTCGAGCATCTTAGTCATGTTGATTTTGCCTTCGATGCCAGTCATGACGATGTTCACGACCTCGTTGCGGAAGTAGCCGAACTGTCGGTTGATAGCGTTCAGGTAGTCCACCACCGTCTCGCCCTTGCGCTTCTGGAACAGGGCGAGTTCCGCGAGCAGCAGCACCGCCCCGGCCGAGTCTTTGTCACGGAGTTGCGGCGTCGTGATGATGCCGTGGCTCTCTTCGGTGCCGATGATGAAGTCGGCCGGCGTGGCCTTGATGTCGCCGAACTGGCCGTGCGCTTCGAGTTGGTGCAGCACATCCGCGTGGTACTTGAAGCCGACGAGTAGGTCGTTGATGATCTGCGCGCCGAACTGCCGGGCGATCCGCGTTTGCTGGCCGGTGCTGACTTCGGTCGTGATGACGAGCGGCGACGGCGGCAGGCCACCAGCGGCGGACAGTTGCGACAGCTTGAAGTGCGCGAGTAGCGAGCAGATTTCGTTGCCGGTGAGGTAGCGGTAGCCGCCCTTGCCGTCGGCCTGCGTATTCACCTTGCCGCCGATGCGGTCGGCGTCCGGGTCGGTGGCGAGCAGGATGTCGGCACCCTGTTCGGTGGCGACGCGCTCGGCCCGGTCGAGGCACTCCGGCACCTCCGGGTTCGGCGTTTTCGTCACGTTCGGGAACTGGCCGTTCGGGTCGTTCTGTTCCGGCACCGGAATGTACTTGTACCCGGCCGCCTCCAGCGTTTCGCCAGCACAGAAGCCGCCGACGCCGTGCAGCGGCGTGTACACAACCTTGATTTCCCCGGCCCGCGGCGGCGGAATCATCGCCTGTTTGCGCGACATCTCGATGTACGCTCGGTGCGGAGCGTCGTCGAGGAAGTGGACCTTGCCGCTCTTCACCGCATCGGCGAACGGCACGAACTTGATGCCCGCCGCGCGGTCTACGAACTCGCTCATCAGTTGGTCTTCCGGCGGCACCGGCTGGGCGCCGCGCTCGTCGTAGAACTTGCTGCCGTTGTCGTCGGGTGGGTTGTGGCTGGCCGTCATGTTCAGGCCGCCGTGGGCCTTCAAGTAGCGGATCGTCCACGATAGTTCCGGAGTGGCCACGAATTTCTTGCTGTCCGGGGCAAGGATGTGCGAGTGAATGCCGTTGGCCGCGTACACCCCGGCCGCGTGCTGGCAGAACTCGCGGCTCGTCAGATGTAGCACCGGGTTCGGCAAGCTCGCATCGTAGACGCCGCGATTGTCCTCGAACTGCCGCACGTCGAAGGCGAGGACGACGTGCAGTTCCGACCCATCGGGGAACTTCGCCTTCAAGTAATCGCAGTGCCCCTGCACGCTCGCGCCGAGCGTCCAAAGGTTCATGCGGTTCGGCCCGATGCCGACGGCCCCACGCCGACCACCCGTGCCGAACGGCATGACTTGATAGAAGGAATCGAGCAGCACCGACCACTTCTTGTCGGCGACGAGTTTCTCGAGTTGCGGCCGGTACGCGGCGTAGTCGGCGTGCGTCAGCCACGTCACGAGGTTCTGGGCGGCCTTCGCCTTGAGGGCTTTGTCCACGTCGATCGATTCAAACCCGACGGTGATGGTGGGGAGCCAATCCATGTCGAGAACCTCGGAGGAGGGGTACGAAAGTTTTTGTAGGGTGGTGCCGAGTCTTCGAGGCCCACCGTCTTCAACCGATGGCCGTTCCGGTGGGCCTCGTCGAAGACTCCTCGGCACCACCCTACGACGTGTCTTATCCAAACGGGTTCGTGGTGGCTGTCACACGTTCGTCGTCAGATTCTCGGCGGCCGTCGGCTGTCGCTCGCGGAAGAGGTTCATCGCCGACGCCACCAGCCCCTTCGCCGCCTCCACGCGGCGGCCCGGCCAGCGGATCGCTTCCGCGTACCAGCCGAAGGCCGTCCGCGGCTCTGCGGTCCGCAACACCCAGCCCATCGTGCAGGCGGTCGAGCCGTAGCCGTCCGCGACCGCCTCGCGGGAGACGGCGTGCCGGTGGCGGTGCATGATCGAGAAGGCCGTCGCCACACGGTCGGATAGCTTCTGCGACAGGTTGCCGTGGCCGGTGCGGTAGAGGACGAGCGGTTCCGGCACGTAGGCGAACGAGTGGTGCTTCGCCACCCGCAGCCACAGGTCGAAGTCGATGGCGAGGTCCCACTGAGGGTCGAAGCTGCCGACGTGGTCGAAGACCTGACGGCGGACCATCGCCGACGAGAAACAGACGAAGTTCTGCACGAACATCTTGTCCAGTACGCGGCCGGTCGGCGGGTTCGCCGTCGGTTGTTTCGCGAGACGGGTTCCCGATTCGTCGATCAGTTCGCGGCCGCAGAAGACGACGCCGACATCGTCACGGAGCAGAGCAAGTTGCTTTTCCAGCTTCGTCGGCTGCCACGCATCGTCGGCGTCGAGGAAGGCAATCACGTCGCCGCGGCTGAGCTGGATGCCGAGGTTCTTCGCCCGTGGTTGGCCGAGCTTGTCGGACCGCACGTACCGCACGCGAGGATCGCCTAGGTACGGCTTCACAACCGTCGGCGTTTCGTCGGTCGAGCCGTCGTCAATGATGACGAGTTCCCAGTCGGCGACGGTTTGTGCGAATACCGACTCGACCGCGGCCGGCAGGAAGCGGGCGTAGTTTTTCGCGGCCATCACGACGGAGACTTGCGGCTTCATGCGACGATCGCTCGGGCGTGGCGGGGGGCGACCTTCGACACGCAGAAGCGGTACTTGCCGCTCGCCTCCTGCGGGATCGCGTCGACGAGTTCGAGTTCGTGCCGCATGGTCGGGCCGAACGTGTCGGCGACGAGCTTCGCGATCTGCTGCCGGCTGGTTGGGCCGAAGGTGTCGTCTGGGACGATCTTCAAATGCAGCAGCGTGACTTCTTCTTGAATGATCTGCACTTGGGCGGTGCCGGCGATGAGCAGGGCGAAGTTCTCGGTGAGCGAGATGCCGGAGATGAGCGAACCGCTCGGCGTCACGACGTAGTCGGCATCGCGGCCCTCGACCTTTTCGATGAGTGGCAGGCCGCGGCCGCAGTCGCAGACGCGGTCGGTAAGCGTGACGTGGTCGCCGTTGCGGTAGCGGATCAGGGGCATGGCGAAGTTCGCCAGGTCGGTCACGAGCAGGGGACCCGTCAAAGCCCACCCGTCGCGATGGGTGGGCTTTCGCCCACCTTCCACTTCCGCGAAGATCGAGTCGGCGTTGAGGTGCAGCCCCCGGTGCTTCTCGCACTCGCAGGCGATCAGGCTCGTCTCCTCGCAGCCGTAGCGGTCGGTGGCGGCCACACCGAAGACTTCCTCGATCGTCGTCCGCTGCCAGGCGTGCAGCGGCATCGCGGTTGAGACGATGCCGTGCGGGCGGATGTCGGTGATGCCGTCTTGCTTCAGTTTGTCCGCGAGCAGGAACAGCGAGTGGGCGTGGCCGAACAACAAGCCCGGTCGTTGTCGGCGGATCGTCGTCGCGAATTCGTGGATGCGCTCGTTGGTCAGGTGGATCGTGTCGAGGTAGACCGCGCGTTCCAGCAGGTAGTTCCGCAACCGCCCCTTGAGGCCGAAGTGCCGGTATTCGGGATTGCCCCACACCTTCGCGACGCGCTGCCCGAGCCGCCAGCCGGACCACTCGTCGCTGCGGAGCGTGCAGGCGTACTTCCACTGCTTGCCGGGTTCGTCGAGGCGGATCGTCAACGGCACGCCGGTCGAACCGGAAGTTCGCTTGGTGACAAGCTTCTGGCCGTGATAGGCCGTGGAGAGGAACTCGCGCTCGTGCTTCCGCAAATCCGACTTCGTCACGATGGGGAAGGCTTCCAAGTCGGCGAAGTCGTGGACGTCGTTCGGGTGAACGTCGGTTTCGTCCCACGTCCGCTGGTAGTACGGCACTGTGGCGTGAGCGTGGCGGAGCATCGCCTTGAGCATCACGAGTTGCCGGGCACGCACGACGGCCGGCGGGTCGAACTGCGTCTGCCGCAGTTGGCGGAGGTAGTGCAGGTGCTTGCTGCCGGCGCGTGCGGCGGCCAGCGGTTGCAGAAGGTGACGGTTCAGGTAGTCGAGCATCCATGCTCCTCAAAGATTAAAAACGGAACGCGAAGGACACGGGATTTGAACGCCGGATCAAAGGCAGGATAAGTACAAATCTGATTTCGGATTTAATCCGGTTTTCATCCGGCGTTCAAATCCCGTGTCCT
>JBBQCQ010000026.1:0-13866 GCA_038318835.1 Gemmatales bacterium
GTGGGTCCAGCTCCAGTTACAACAGTTGCTGCGGTGGCGGCCTGTTCCACGGCCGTATCATCTCGTTCTTCAGCTTCGGCGGCGGCGGGTGCTGTGGCGGATCGGCGGCGCGATACAGTTGCTCCGGCTCATCGTGCAACGGCGGCAGTGCCTACGCCTCGACCTGTAGTGGGGCGGCACCGTCGTATGCCGGACCAGCTCCGTCCTACTCGTGTTCGGGTTCGGTCCCGTCGTACTCGTGCTCCGGGTCGATGCCGTCGTACTCGTGCTCTGGCGGGTCTTTCCCCGGCGGCGTACCGATGGAGATGGGGTCGCCCTACGCGGTGCCCAGCCCGACGATGTACTACAGCCCGCCGATCAGCGACACCTTCAGCTACTCGACGCCGATCGTGTACCCGACGATCACACCGTTGACGGCTGCCCCGAGCGTGCCGATGGTGCCGCCGAGCGAGCCGGTCGCGGTTCAGAAGAACCAACTGCCGCAGCCGGGTGGGCCGGCCGCCAATCGGGCGACGGTGGTCGTGAAACTGCCGGCCGACGCGAGGCTGTACGCCGAGAGCCAACTGCTGGAACTCACGAGCGCCGAGCGGACGTTCTTCACGCCCGAGCTGCCGACGGGCCGCGACTATGCGTATAGCTTCAAGATCGAATACACCCGCGGCGGTCGCACGGTGAGCGAGACGCAGAAGATCAGCGTGTCGGCCGGCAAGACCTCGACGGTGCAGTTCGACGACCTGACGCTCGGAGCGAAGGCCCGCACCGGCAACACGGCCGTGGTGGCGAAGCCCGACGAGCCGGCGAAGCCAGTGTCGGTCGGCAAGGACAGCACGATCCCGACCCCGGCGAAGATCACGGTGAAACTGCCCGAGAGCGGCACGCTGTTCATCGACGGCAAGAAGCACGACAAGACCGGCACCGAGCGGCAGTTCACCACGCCGCCGCTGCCGGCTGGCAAGGAGTTCGCGTACTCGATGAAGCTGGAAATGGTCCGCAACGGCCAGCCCGAGGAAGTGACGCAGAAGGTCATCTTCCACGCCGGCGAAGTGCTGACGGTTGACTTCTCCGACATGGCGAACGAGCGACGGGTGAGCAAGTAAGTTTGGGCGAACTTCTTTGGCGAGCCGAGCACCGTGAGGTGCCGGGTGACGGGCAACACCAGTCACCCGGCACCTCACGGTGCTCGGCTCGCCAAATCCTTTGGTGGCCGGCGGTTCACGCTTTCGGCAGAATACGGCCAGCCGGCCGCGTTCGGCCGTGCCCTGCCTTCACCCCACGTTTCGAGGTTCGCATGTTCCGGTTGTTCCTCTCCCTCCTCTTCGCGGCCGGTGCCACCACCGCCATCGCCCAGGACAAGAAGCCGGCCGACCCCAAGCCTGCCAAGATCGTCATCAACGACCCGGCGAAGCTCAAGGACGACCCCGACTACGCGGTGCAGGGCGAATACGTCGGCGAGTTTGAAATCGAAGGGAAGAAGGAGAAGTTTGGGGTGCAGGTGATCGCCGACGGTGGCGGCAAGTTCCGCACGGCGGCCTACGCCGGCGGATTGCCGGGCGACGGGTGGGACGGCAAGGTGCCCGACCGGGGGGCCGTCGGCGAGACGAAAGTCGGCAAGGTCGTCCTTACGGTGCCGGTGGACAGCAAGGACCCGATCGGCGAAATTGCGGGCGGCGAGATGAAGCTGACCGGCCGGGCCAAGGGTACGCTGAAGAAGGTCGAGCGGAAGTCGCCGACGCTCGGGGCGAAGCCGCCGGAGGGGGCCGACGTGCTGTTCGGCAAGTCGGACGACGTGTCGCAATGGGAAGGCGGCAAGATCGTGAAGCTGTCGGACGGCGAGTTCCTCGCCGCGTCGAACCCGCGGAGCAAGAAGACCTACCAGAGCTACTCCGCCCACATCGAGTTCCGTCTGGCGTGGATGCCGACCTCTCGCAGCCAGGGCCGTAGCAACAGCGGTGTGTACGTGCAGGACCGCTACGAGTTGCAGGTGCTGGATAGCTTCGGGCTAACTGGCGAGAACAACGAGTGCGGCGGGTTCTATCAGCAGAGCAAGCCGAAGGTGAACATGTGCCTGCCGCCGATGGTGTGGCAGACCTACGACATCGACTTCACGGCCGCCGAGTTCGACGCGGACAAGAAGAAGACGAAGAACGCGAAGGTCGTGGTCAAGCACAACGGCGTGCTGATCCAGGATTACGAGTTCACGAAAGCGACGCCGGGCGGCAAGTTCGCCATGGAAGTGCCCGAACCGGGCAGCGTGTTCTTCCAGGACCACGGCGACCCGGTCGTGTACCAGAACATCTGGGTGCTAGGGAAGAAGTAACCCTCGCGAACGTCCAGGCAAATCGCCTGGACGTTCCTCTGTGTCTACTTCTCGGCCGTCGGCACGAACTTTTGCTCGGCCAGCCACGCCAGCGACCTGGTCTGCCAGACGTCCCAGATCGGCCCCTTGTACCCGTTCAGGCCGTGCCCGCCGGACGGCAGTTCCAGCAACTCGGCCGGCACCTTCTGGGCGACCAGGGCATCGTAGAACAGCTTGCTATTCTCCAGCACGACCACCTTGTCGTCCTTAGCGTGCGCCAGGAACGCGGGCGGCGTTCTCGGCGTCACTTGCGTCTCGTTAGAGAACAGTTTCACGGCCGCGGCGTCCGGCGTCTTCCCTAGCAGGTTCGTCCGGGAGCCGCCGTGCCCCTTCTCGCCCATCGAGATCACCGGGTAGACCAGGATCATGAAGTCTGGGCGGCAGCCGAGCCGGTCGATGGCGTCCTCGGCCTTCGGGTCGCCGCTGTCGAAGTGCGTGCCGGCAGTCGAGGCCAGATGCCCGCCGGCCGAGAAGCCGATGATGCCGACCTTCGCCGGGTCGATGCCCCACGCCTTCGCCTTGGCACGCACAGTGCGAATCGCCCGCTGCGCGTCGAGCAGCGGCACGGCCGACCGGCCCTTCGGCAGCCGGTATTCCAGCACCACGCCGGTGATGCCGTGGGCGTTCAGCCACTTCGCGATGCCGTGCCCCTCGGCCCCGGTCACCAGGCCGCCGTAGCCTCCACCCGGACAGATCACCGCCGCGGCCCCGTTCGGCTTCTCCGGCTGGTGGACGGTGATGTACGCATCGGCCGTCTCGAACGTGCCATCCCCGACCGGCGAGCGGCCGTTCCACAACTTTAGGCGATCAGCGGCCGTGATGGCGTCTGTGCTCGGCTTCGACTTCAACCCGGCCGTGTTCACTGCGACCACCCGGTAGGTGTGCGTCTTCCCGGCCTCGGGCTTCGCGTCGGTGTAACGCATCGGCACGAGCGGTTGGCTGGGCGTGTCGCTGTACTGAAGGTTCTGAAAGACCGGGCGGCCGAACGGGTTCTTGCCCTGTTCCGGCACGGTGGCGAGAACCTTGCCATCGCGTTCGATGACGAACGCGGCCAGCCCGCTCTCCAGATCGGCCTCGGCTTCCCAGGTGAGTTCGGTGCCGCGGAGTTTCACGTTCGACGGGGCCGGCGGAGGCGTCAGGTCGCTCACTTTCGTATCCGCGACGTACTCCGCCCACCGCTTGGCGATGGCCTCGTTGGGTAGCCACGCGGCCTTCAGCGGGTCGCCGATCTGCTTCGCCGCCGCGAGGGCTTCAGCGCCGATGGGCGACGCGAGCCACGCGGTGTCGGTTGGCATCGTCCGCAGGGGTTCGCCGGCGACCTTCGGCAGTCGAGCGGTCAGGCACGCATCGAGCCATGGGATGGCGAGATACCGCTGGTTGCCGCAGTCGTGGCTCGACAGCGGATCGATGGCCACGCCGACGAGTCCGCCCTTGCCGCGAACTTCGCCGAAGAACGTCTGGTTCGCGGGCCACACCCCGGCGAAGTTCGTGTCCTTAACGGTCACGCCCTCCTTCGTGCCCAGGTTGCACATGATGGGCACCGTCAGCGCGGCGGCCGGCAGCGTGTGGGCCTTGAGGCCGCCGCGGGCCGGGTCGGCCTTCAACAGCGGCACGCCGGATCGCAGCCACGCGGCGGCCACGCGGTCGGGGTGCAGCATCACCATGCCGCCGGCCCAGTGCCCGCCGCCGCTGTGCCCCCACAAGGCCCACGGCACCGTCGCCAGTTCCGGGTGGCCGGCCTTCTTGCCCAGGTCGGCCAGTGCCTTCCGGAAGGCCGCGTCCGAGCCGTTCCGCGGGTCGCACCACATCTGGCAATCGGCCTTCTCCGGTTGCTCGTAGGCCGGGGCCAGGAGCGCGCACCCGTGCTTCCTCGCGAGCGCCTGCCAGTGCAGGTCGTAAGCCCCGGTCAGGCCCGACTTGCACGATCCTTCGCCGCACCCGTGCTGGTGAACGATCACGCCCCGCAGGTCCTTCACGCCGGGCGGAACCCAGAGCGTGTAGTTCACCGCGTAGGGCAGTTCGCCGGCCGCGGTCGAGGCCTCGTACCGGACGCGAGAGTACGGCGGGTCAGCCGGTGGGAACACGTCGTAGGGGACCTTCTGCGCGAATGCACCGGCCGCGAACACGGCCAGCAGGAGGGCGGCGAGAACTCGGGTCATGGATGGGGTTCCGAGGGAGAAAGGAGTGTGGGGAGGATCACTTCTTCAAGACGCGGTCGAAGAACTCGTACACAGCCTTCGTGCCCGGATCGTCGGCCTTGCCGAGATCGGCGTTGATCCGGCCATGCGTCGTGTCGCGACCCCCGTAGAGCGTGACCGGTACGCCGGCTTCCTTCAGGCCGCGGCCGAACCGCTGGGCCTGGGCGCTCACGTCCGGGTGATCGGCCACGTACAGCAGGAGGAACGGCGGAATGCCTTTGTCCTTCGTGGCGTGCGTGACGGCCGAAAAATCCTTGTGCTTCGCCGGGTCGTTTCCGAACTTCTCCCGGTGGCCGAACGTCGCTCGCGGGAGTCCGTGCGCCTTCCACCGGGCCTCGGCCGTCTCGATGATCGCGGGCACGTCGTAGGTATCGCCGTCCACCGGCACGCATCCTTTAAGGGCGGTGAACGGCACGCCTTCGGCCTTCAGGTAACGGTCGTCGGTGCAGAGCAGGGCGGCAAGCTGTGCCCCGGCCGAGTGGCCCATGACGAACAACCGCGTCGGGTCGCCACCGTGCTCCGCGGCGTGCTTGTGCGTCCACCCCACGGCCTTCGCCACGTCGCGGACGATGTCGCCCATCTCGACGGCTGGAAGCAGTCGGTAGTTCGTGGCGACGAAAACGAACCCGCGGTCCGTGAACGCCTTCGGTTTGAGTTGGACTTCTTTCTTGTCGCCGGCCTGCCACCCGCCGCCGTGAATCCAGAAGATCACCGGGAGGTTCTTGGCCTCCGCCGGAGCGTACACGTCGAGCACCTGCCGTTCGTGCGGCTTGTCGGCGTAAGGGATGTCCCTTTTGATGTCTTCGGCCCGCAGGTCGAGGACGACGGCGAGCAGTATGAGGAGGGTCGATGCGAGTCTCATGACGGGGTCCGCGGAGGGGGTCGGAAGGAGCGGGGCGGGGCGGGGCCATTGTATTGGCCGACGGTCGAGGATATGATCGCAGACGGCAACACGCAAAAGACGAGGGTGAAGATGGGCGAGAAAGTGAACCGGACGGGGAAACAATCCCGCCCGAAGACCGCCCCCCGGGGTAAGCGATTCCTGTGCGCGAAGTGCCGGAAGCGAAGCCCACGGCCAGTCTTCACGCTGGCCCCGTGGTACTGCGAGCGATGCGCTGCGGCCCGCACGCAGGATTCTGATGGCGGGTGAATGCCCACGAACGGTCGTCCGTGGGGATCCACTACCCCTGGACAGTCCTCCGTGGGCTTCGTCCCGCAACTACTTTTTCTCCTTCTCCTTCGCTTTGCTCTCCAGGTCGCCGGCCTGGATGATGACGAGGTTCTTCGGGTCGAGCACCTTGTCGAAGGCCTTCTTCACGTCGCCGGGTTGTAGCGATTCGATCTTCTTCTCCAGGTCGGCATAGTAGTCGAACGTGCGACCGGCGTAGAGCGAGGTGGCCAACTGTCGGGCCAGGGTGCCGTCGTTGGCCCGCTGGCCCTTCTCCGACTGAATGTAGGCCTGCTTCGCTTCCTCCAACTCCGACGCGCTCACGCCGTCTTTCAAGAACTTCGCCACTTCCTCCGCCACGGCCGCGTCCACCTTCGCCATGTTCTTCGGGTTCGTGATGGCGTAGATCATGAACTGGCCGACCTTGTCTACCGACGAGGCGTTGACCATCGAGCCGACGCCGTAGGAAAGGCCATCCTTGCCCCGCACGCGGTTACTCAGGCGCGAGGCCAGCGGGGCCGAACCGAGCAGATAGTTGCCGACGGTCAGGGCCGGGTAGTCAGGGTCGGTATCGCCCAGCGGCATCATCAGCGCGGCAAGGTACACCGCGTTCGCCTTGTCCGGCGTGTTGATCTTCTCCGTGCCGCCGACCGTCTCTTGGGCCTGCCGCGGGATTCGCTTGAACGGCGTTCCGCTCGCCCAGTCCTTCAGGATGGCGGTCACGCCGGTGATCGTCGCGGCTTCGTCGAAGTCGCCGACCACGGCCAACTCGCCGGCCGTGCCGCCGAGTTGCTTGGCGTACAGTTCCTTGACCTGCTGCACTGTCACGGCCTTCGTCTTCTCGATTGCTTCGGGCAGCGTCGGGGCGTACCGCACGTCGTCGGCCGGGTACTTCGTCAGCTTCCGCCGCAGGGCGTAACTCGCCAGCATTTGCGGTTCGTCCTTCGCCTCTTCCAGCGATTCCAACTGCTTCCGCTTCAGGATGTCGAATTCCTTCTCCGGGAAGGCCGGGTCGCGAAGGACTTCGCGGAGCAACTCCAGCACGGCCGTCAGGTTCGCCTGCTTGGTCTGCACCGTCACGCTCACCTGGCCGAGCGACGACGAAACGTTCACCGTCGCGTTCAGCTTCTCGAAGGCGTCGTTGATCTGCTGGCGGGTCATTTTGGTCGTGCCGCGCATCAGCATCGGGCCGACGAAGTCGCACGCGATGACCTGCCCCTTCAACGATTCCTCGCTGCCGAATCGCAGGATGAAGTTGAGGTTCACGGTTTCGCCGCGGGTCTTCTTGGCCAGCGTGGCGAACTTCACGCCATCGCCGATGGTGCCCCGCTTCACCCGCTTCTCGACGTTCTCCGGCGTCGGGTCGAACGCTTCGCCAGCGTTCATCGCCTGTCGGCCCTTGTAGTTCTCGACCAGGCTGGCCACCTTCGGCGCTTCGGGCACGACCGCCCGTTCCGGGCCGGTCGTCGGCACATACACGCCGACGGTGCGGTTGGACCGAATCAGGTATTGCTTCGCGACGCGGTTCACGTCGTCGGCCGTCACCTTCTCGGTGCGGTCGCGGTGGACGAAGAACAACCGCCAGTCGCCGGCCCCGGCCCATTCGCTGATCTGCACCGCGAACGCCTGACTGTTCGAGAGTGCTCGCTCGCGGTAGAGGGCCGCCTTCCGCTTCGTTCGCTCGACTTCCTCGGCCGTGACCGGCGATTTCGCCAGCGTTTCCAGCGTCTGCACGAGCATATCGCGGGCCGCCTCGGTCTTCGCGGCTTCCGTGGTCGCGGTGATCTCCAACAGCGACGGGTCGTGCCAGGCGTAAACGCTGCCGCTCACGTCGTTCGCGAGTTTCGCTTCCACGAGCGCCTTGTACACGCGGCCGTTGGGGGCCGAAGTGAGAATGTCTTCGAGAATTTCGACGGCCGGGAAGTCCGGGTGCGGGCCGGCGGGCACGTGGTACGCGACGCCGGTCGCGCCGACGGTGCCGACGCGGCGCAGCGTAACGATCCGTTCGCCGTCCTGCGGCGGTTCCTCGGTGTACGTCATGGGGATCGGCGTGTTCGGGTTCTTGAGCGAGCCGAAGTGCTTGGCGACGAGTTCGAGGGCCTTCGCGGGGTCGAACTTGCCGGCCACGATGAGCATCGCGTTATCCGGGCGGTAGTACTTTTTGTAGAAGGCCTGGAGGTTGTCGATGGGCACGCGCTCGATGTCGGTCTTGTTGCCGATGGTCGACTTGCCGTAGTTGTGCCACTCGAACGCGGTGGCCGCGATCCGCTGGCCGAGCACGTTCGTCGGGCTGTTCTCGCCGCGCTCGAACTCATTGCGGACGACCGTGAACTCGCTCATCAGATCTTCGCGCTTGATGAAGCTATTCACCAGTCGGTCGGCTTCCAACTCGATGCCGAATTCGAGGTTGTCGTCGTTGGCCGGCATCGTCTCGAAGTAGTTCGTGCGGTCTACCCACGTGGTGCCGTTGAAGTTCGCCCCGTGGTCGCGGAGAGCCTTCGGCACGTCGGGGAACTTGGGGCAGCCCTTGAACACCATATGTTCGAGCAGGTGGGCCATGCCGGTTTCGCCGTACCCTTCGTGGCGACTGCCGACGAAGATCGTGCAGTTCACCGTGACCTTCGGCTGACTCGCGTCGGGCAGCAACAGCACGCGCAGGCCATTCGCGAGCTTGTATTCGGAGACGCCCTCGACGGTGGTGACGTACTTCATTCCCGCGGGTGGCTTGACCTCCTGAGCCGCGACCGGGATGGCCGCAAGGGCCACCACCACGGCGGCGAGGAATCGGCAACGAACAGCAAACCTGAGTTGGCTCCTAAAGATGACGATGGGAGTGATGTATTGACACGGCCATGATTCGGAAGTGATACTCCGACTATAAAGGCGATAACGGCACATTCTCCAGGGGTTCCCCATGAAACGCTTTCGGACTTCCACGGCGACCGCCCTCGCCCTCTGCGTTCCCTACCTCGTCGGGATTCATCCGACCTTCGCAGCCCCGGAGAAGGAAACCAAGCCGGCCGAGATTCGCCGCTTCGATGCCGGAGAGCAGGGGGCGATCCGGGTCGCCGTCTCGGCGGATGGCCGCTTCGGGTTGTCGGGCGGCACCGATGGGACCGTCCGATACTGGGACTTGCAGACCGGCAAGGAACTGCGGAAGATCGCCGCACACGTGGGCCAGAGCTACACCGTCGCGTTCCACCCGGCGGGCAAGCTGGCCCTGTCCGGTGGCGACGATAACCAACTGATCGTGTGGGACCTGGAGAAGGGGGAGAAAGTCCGGGACTTCGTCGGCCATGAGTCGTGCGTGTGCGGGGCCACGTTCTCCCCGGATGGCAAGCAGATCGCTTCGGGCAGTTGGGACAAGACCATCCGCATCTGGGAAGTCGCCACGGGCAAGGAGCTGGCGAAGTTCGAGGGGCACACCGAGGGCATCATGGCGGTGGCCTTCTCGCCGAACGGCAAGTTGCTCGCGTCGGCCGGCGGGACCGACCTGACTGTCCGCCTGTGGGAAGTCGCCACCGGCAAGGAACTGCGGAAGATGGAAGGGCACACGGCGATGGTCCGAGCCGTGTGGTTCTCGCCGGACGGGCAGCACATCGTTTCGGGAGCCTACGTCGGCGACGGCACGGCCCGTCTGTGGGACGTGTTGACCGGCAAGGAATTGCACTGCCTCAAGGACATCCCGGAAGGCGTCCACGGGGTGTCGATCTCGCCGGACGGCTTGCGGGCACTCGTCGCGGGGGGCAATGTTGTCCAGGTCTGGGACCTGCGCCGCGGCACGCTCCTTCACACCTATGAAGACCTGGAATTCGCCTGCGACGCGGTGTTCCTTCCGGACGGGCATCACGCCCTGGCGTCTAGCACCCGCGACAAAACGCTCCGGCTCCTCCGCTTGCCGCGATGATGTCCGTCAACCGCGTGCGGAGAGCACCCCTCGCAAGACGGCGTTCACACTCGAGGAGTACACTTCCTCGGTGTGCCGGCGGCGGGCGAGGTGCCAGCCGGCGTCGCCGTGCTGCTTCGCCAGGTCGGGCGATTCGCAGTACTTCGCCAGGCACACGGCCAGGGCGGTTTCGTCGCCACGGTAAAGCTGCCCCGTGCGGCCGTCTTCGATCAACTCGGTCGTGCCGCCGGCGTCGAACCCGATGACCGGGCGGGCGGCCGACATCGCCTCGGCCGTCACCCGGCCCATCGCCTCGTTCCGCGAACACATGAGGGCCGCGTCGGCCGCCAGGAAGGCTCGCTCCGGGTCGGGGACGTAGCCCCAGAACTCGACGCGATTCGTCAGGCCCAGATCCGTGACGAGCGACCGGCACCCGTCGTAGTACCCTTGATCGCCCGTGTTGCCGGCCCCGCCGACGAGGAGCAATCGCGCATCCGCGGGGCCGGCGGCGAGTGCGCGAATGGCGACCGCCTGCCCCTTACTCTCGCGGAAGCGGCCGACCAGCACGAACGTGAACGGCTGCTTCCGGCCGCGGGTTGCCTCTGCTGCCTGCTTGCGATCGTCGAACACCTTTGCCGGGGCGATGCCGTTGTAGATAACCTGCGAGTTTGGCAGCACGGCTTTGCCGAGGCAGGCCCGCTGAAGGGCGTGCGAGACGAAGATCGTGGCGTCCGCGGTGCGGAACGCGAGCCGGCACAGGCGCGTGCCGAAGTCCGGCCACAGGTCGTAGTCGCGGCGGCCGAATTCACGGAGGTGCCAGACGTGCGGCAGGTCGAGTTCCGCCGCCGCCATTGCCCCGACCGCGAAGACGGACGAGTTCGAGTAAACCAGATCCGTTTCCCACGCGGCCATCTGGCGCGTGATGCTCCGCAACCGGCGGACGTTCTTCGCCAGGCGGGTCGCGGTGCCGGTCAGTGTGCGATGCGAAGACACCCACCACTCGAACGGGATGACGGCCCACGGCACGCCGCGGCGGTCGAGGGCCGGCAGCAGGTCACCGCGATCCGGGCACAGGACGTGAGCCTGCACGCCGTAGGGGGCGAGGCCTTCGATGAGGTTCAGCAGCGAGAGGTTCGCGCCGTACAACTCGGTGTAGTGGGTGACGAACGTCACCCGCGTCGGCGGGCCGGCGGCCATCGAGTCGGACACGTTCCTACCTCCCGTTCGGTTAAGTCGAGTCTCGAATTTTCACCGCGAATTCATCAAAAATTCACTAAACTGCGGAGAGGCCCGGTCCCGAAAGGCATGTCCATGATACGCCCCCTCGTCTGCCTGTTAACCATGTTGGCCGCATTCCCGGTGTCGGCCGCCGACCCGGTGCCGACGCGACAAGTGCAACTCACACTCTCGGCCGACGAGTACGCCGCCATGCAGACGCGGGCCGGTCGTGGCTTCCCTGGGTTCGGCCCGCCGATGCCGGCTCTGGACCCGGCCCGCGAGATTCACCGGAACACGTTCGGCGTCGATCTGCCGTGGGCGAAGGGCAGCGTAACCGTGGATGGCAAGACGTTCGCGGATGTGGGCGTGCGGTACAAGGGGAACGGCACCATCGGCGATGCCGCCCGAACGGCCAAGAAGTCGCTGAAGATCGACCTCGATCGCCACGGCGGCGAGGGCCGGGTCGAGGGATCGAAGACGATCAACCTGCACTGCGGTGTAGCCGACCCGTCGAAGTACCGCGAGACCTTCGGATACGGCATCTACCGGGAGGCTGGCGTGCCCGCGCCGCGGACAAGCTTCGCCGAAGTGCGGCTGACCGTTCCTGGCAAGTACGACCGCGAGTACCTGGGCCTCTACACGATCACAGAAGAGATCGACAAGCCGTTCCTCCGCCGTGCGTTCGGCACCGACAAAGGCCTCTTGATGAAACCCGAGGGCGTCCGCGGCTTCGACGATTGGGGCGACGACTGGAAGCGGTACGAGAAGCCGTTCGCCCCGAAGCGGGAGCCGACCGCCGCCGAGAAGGCACGGGTGATCGCGTTCGTCCGCCTCGTGCAGAAGGCCGACGACGCGGCCTTCCGGGCGGGCATCGCCGACTACCTCGACGTGGACGCCTACTTGCGGTTCCTCGCGACCACGTCGTTCGTCGCCAACCCCGATAGCTTCTTCACCCTGGGGCACAACTTCTGTTTGTACCTGCACCCGGACACGAAGCGGTTCCACTTCTTCCCGTGGGACCTCGACCGGGCGTTCGCCAATCTGCCCATCATGGGCACGCCTGAGCAGCAGATGGACCTGAGCATCGCCCACCCCTACGGCGGCACGCACAAGCTCACCGATCGCGTCCTCGCTCTGCCCAGCATGGCTGAGAAGTACAAGGCGCTGGTGAAAGAACTGACCGCGACGGCATTCTCGGCCGAGCGACTATTGAAGGAACTGACCGCGGCCGAGGCCGGGATGAAAGAACTGCTCGCGAAGGACGCAGAGGCGGTGAAGCAGCGGAAGGAAACGCCCCCGTCGGGCTTCCCGTTCGGTAAGCCGCCGACGCTGAAGACGTTCGTCGAGAATCGCACGGCCTCGGTCGCGGCCCAACTCGCGGGCACATCGAAGGGGCATGTGCCGACCGGCGGGTTCGGTCCCGGCGACTTCAAGATGGGCGACGCCCTCGGCGGCCCTCTGATGGCCTCGTTCGACACCGACAAGGACGGTAAGATGTCGCGGGCCGAGTGGCTCGCGCTCGGCAAGCGGCTCTACTCGGCGTCGGACACGACCGCGGCGGGCAAAATCGATCCGCGGAGACTCTCGGCCGGGTTAAAGGAGATGCTGCCGAAGATGCCCGAGAAGGGGCCACCGCCGCCGGGCTTCGGCATGGAAGCGTTCCTGACCGGCCCCATCTTCGCGCGTGCCGACGGCAACAAGGACGGGAAGGTGACGGCCGCGGAGATCGACTCGGCCGCCGCGGAGATGTTCGACGAGTTCGACAAGGCGAAGGCCGGCAAGCTCGACGGCCCCACGTTCGCGGCGATGCTCACGGCCCTGTTTCCACCGCCGAAGCCGCCGGCCCCGCGGAAGCAGTAGGGTGGTGCCGAGTATTCAAGGCCCACCGCCGGGACCGGTTGCCACTGTGGTTCGCGGTGGGCTTCGAAGACTCCTCGGCTCCACCCTACCAGCCGTGGGGTTTTGCTCTGGAGAATGCCAGCCGCCGGAAGTAAAATAGTTTCAGCTCGCCACACACCCACCGCATCCCTCCTCCCATGATGGTACCCGCCCCACGCCTTTCGCTGTTCGCGTTCCTGCTGTTCGTCGCGGCGAGCGAGTGTCGGGCCGACGACGGGGTGGACTTCTTCGAGAAGAAGATTCGCCCGGTCCTCGCCGAGCACTGTTATTCGTGCCACTCGGCCGCCGCGAAGAAGTCGAAGGGCGGCCTCGAACTCGATACGCCAGCAGGCATTCGCAAGGGCGGCGATACCGGCCCGGCCGTGACTGCGAAGGACGAGAACAGCCTGCTGCTGCGGATGGTCGCACACGCCGACGACGTGCCCGCGATGCCGCCGAAGGGGAAGATGCCCGACGTGGCCGTGGCCGATCTGCGCGAGTGGGTGAAGCAAGGCGTACCGCTGCAGACCGCAACGCCGGCGAAAGTCCCCACGGATGCCCGGCAGTTCTGGGCGTTCCAACCCGCGGCCGAGAAGCCCGCCCCGAACGTGACGAACGCGAAGTGGCCTACGACGAAGGCTGATGCCTTCATCCTGAAAAAGCTCGACGAACAGAAACTCACCCCCACCGCGCCGGCCGATCGCCGCACGCTCATCCGCCGCGCGTCGTTCGACCTGATCGGATTGCCGCCGACGGTCGAACAGGTCGAAGCGTTCGCCGCCGACGATCGGCCGGACGCTTATGCGCGACTCGTGGACGATCTGCTGGCTTCGCCGGGATTCGGCGAGAAGTGGGGCCGGCACTGGCTCGACGTGGCCCGCTACGCCGAGGACAACTCGACGAGCGAAGCCACCTGCAAGCCGCCGCGATTCCCGTACCGCTACCGCGACTGGGTGATCGCGGCGTTCAACGCCGACCTGCCGTACCCGGACTTCATCCGCGCGCAGTTGGCCGGCGACGCCAGCGGCGATCACGCCGCCACCGGCTTCCTGGTGGCCGGTCCCTACGACGAGGTGAAGAGCCCCGACGTGGTGCTGACCGCGACCCAGCGGCATGAGGAGATCCGCGACATGGTCAACACCACGACCACCGCGTTCCTCGG
>JBBQCQ010000027.1:0-13395 GCA_038318835.1 Gemmatales bacterium
CACAACCGCCTCGCCGCGCACGCCGGGCAGCACGCCGCACAGGCGCAGGAAGAGCGTCGTCTTGCCGGCCCCGTTTGGCCCGACAACGGCCACGCTCTCGCCGGCGGCGACTGCGAACGACACCCCAGCGAGGGCGGCCCGGCCGTCGGCGAAGCAGTGCGACAGGTTGGTCACGCGGATCACGACAGGCGGTCCCAGACGACGAGAAGTATCGTACCGCCCACCGCGGCCAGAAACGAGAGCACGTCGACGGCCGTCGCCCGGAACGGCGTCAGGCCACGGGGCGTGCCGTCGAACCCGCGGCACCGCATGGCGGCCGCGACCCGCTCGGCACGGTCCCCGCCGCGCACCAGGAGTGCCCCCGCGACATGGCCGAGCGTGCGAGAGGTGTGGGCATTCGATCGCACGACGAAGGCCCGCGACCGGAGCGCGACCCGCAGCCGTCGGGCTTCGCCCAGCAGCACGAAGACGTAACGCCACGCCAACTGCGCCACGAGCACGAGCATGCCCGGCACGCCGAGTGCCCGCGCGGCGGCGAGCGTTCGCGGCAGCGGGGCCGTGGCCGCCAGCACGAAACCGATCAGCCCGATGGCCACGCACCGGGCGGCGACGACCGCGGCGCGTTCGAGGCCACGGTCGGCGACGAACGGCAGCAACAGCACGAAGGGCAGCACGGCGAGGAGCAGGAGGCCGACGCGGGCGGCGACACGTCGGGCGGGCAGCTTCGCGAAGCCGGTGAGCGCGAGGGCGATGAGGAAGGCGACCGCGACGGGCGATGGGTGTTGCAGGGCGGCGATGCCGAAGGCGAGCAGGAACAGACCTGCCAACTTGTACCGGGCGTCCCAGCGGGCGAGCGGCGAATCGGGGATCGCCGCATTCTGACAGGCGAGCGTCACGGGGTGGGGGCCGGCTTCGGCTCCAGTTCGGCGGCGACTTCCCGGAGGGCCTGTTCCCAGTCGCGTTCGACTGTGCCCGTCGGACAGCCGTTGTTCATCCAGATTTGGTAGGCCCGCTCCGCGACCTTGTCGCGGGGGATGCCGCCGCTGTCTGTAGCCGAAACCGCGTTCGCGGTCAGCGGCCCTACAACTTGGCTCGCCCCCTCGTTGGAGACCGCTTCGCGCTTCTGTGTGGTGATCGCGGCCGCGGTGACGATCCGCCGGATGACGGCGTTCCGCTCCGACCGATCCGACTGCCGAACCTGGGCACGCTTTTCGAGTTTGCCGAACAGCCACCGAAACATGGCCGACCCCAGGAGTGAAGGAGACAAAATTAGCATAGCTCATTCCCGTCCGCGTGTCTGCGGGTCGCTGTCGCGGGTGGACATTTAACTTTAGTAAATGGGTAATATTTTCGTTTCCTCCGCCCACTGTCCAGCTAGAATCTTCTTCCAACCCCACTCTCCCATCCCCCCAGAGGAATTGACGATGCGCAAGTTCTTGGCAGCCCTCGCAATGACCGGAGCCGTGGTCGCGGTTTCGGCACAGGAGAAGAAGGCCGACGATAAGAAGGCCGACGACAAGGGCGAGAAGGTCACGCCGCCGAAGAAGAAGGAAAAGGCCGAACCGACCTTGAAGGCCGGCGACAAGGCTCCCGCCCTGAAGGCCGACAAGTGGCTACAAGGAACGGAAGTGAAGGAGTTCGCGGCCGGGAAGATTTACGTCGTCGAGTTTTGGGCGACCTGGTGCGGGCCATGCATCGTCATGATGCCGCACATGTCCGAGATGCAGGCCGAGTACAAGGACAAGGGCGTTACGTTCATCGGGTACACAAAGAAGGACCCCAGCAACACGGCCAAAAAAGTCGAGGAGTTCGTCTCGAAGCGCGGCCCGGCCCTCGGGTACACGTTCGCGTATTCCGACGGCACCGAAACTTACGAAAGCTGGATGAAGGCGGCCGGGCAGAACGGCATCCCGTGCTGCTTCGTCGTCGATAAGACCAGCAACATCGCCTATATCGGCCACCCCATGTACCTCGACGTGGTGCTGCCAAAGGTCGTCGATGGATCGTGGAAGGTCGAGAACAGCACGAAGGAACTCGACGCGATCGAAGAAGAAGTGAACGGCGTGTTCAAGGCCATCGGCGGCCGTGGCGACGCGGCGGACGGTCTGGCCGCGCTGGCCGACTTTGAGAAGAAGTACCCCGGCCTGTCGAAGATCCCGTACTTCGTTAGCCCGAAGCTGAACCTGATGATCAAGGCCAAGAAGTACGACGACGTGGCGATTCTCGCCCGCAACCTTATCTCTCGCGGCACAAAGTCGCAAGACGACATGCTCCTCGGCCAGGTCGCGGCTGTCCTCCGCGGCCCGGACGCGAAGGAACAAAAGGCCCTCGTCGAACTGTCGGTGAAGTCGGCCGAAGCCGCCCTGAAGCTGACCGGCGACAAGGAAGTCCGCAGCCTGCTCGGTGCGGCCCAGTCGTACTTCGCCGCCGGCGACAAGACGAAGGCGAAGGAACTCGGCCAGAAGGCCATCGACGCCGCCGACGAACGGACCAAGCCGCAACTCGAACGGATCGTGAAGACGTTCGACGACGAAAAGAAAGACGAGGAGAAGAAGAAAGACGAGGAGAAGAAGAAAGACGTGAAGTAACTTCGGCCTCACCGAAGTCACCGAACCGCCCGCGGCAAGCCGCGGGCGGTTCGCGGTTGGGGGCGCATCCACGGAAACATTCGGTGCTATCGCATCGTCGAACGGGTTAGACTGATATCCTCCGCCCCCCCTGCGAGACGCCCGATGCCCACGCCCAACCCCCTCGACCAGACCCAGGACTGGCCGCCCGCCACCGCCCTGAACCAGACGCAAGACTACACGGCCCCGCTGCCGCCGAAGAAACCGCCCACGAAGGTACTGCTCACCACGCTCGGCGACTTCCGCCTCGTCGGCAAGCTCGGCGAGGGTGGCATGGGCACCGTCTACAAGGCAGTGCAGGTCAGCCGCAAGCGGTTCGTCGCGCTCAAGGTGCTGTCGAAGGAACTGGCCCAGCGGCCGGGCTTTGTCGAGCGGTTCGACCGCGAAGTCCGCGTCATGGGCAAGCTCGACCACCCGAACATCGTCAAGCTCATCGCGGCCGGCGAAGCCCACGGCTTCGTCTACCTGGCCATGGAACTGCTCGACGGCAGTAGCGTCGGCTCGTGGCTGACGAAACTCGGTCGGCTGACGGTCGGCGATGCGTGCCTGGTGGCGAAGGCGTGCGGGGCGGCCCTGCAATACGCGCACGAAGCCGGCATGATCCACCGCGATGTGAAGCCGGACAATCTGCTGCTGACGAAGGCCCGCACGGTGAAGCTGGCCGACCTCGGCCTGGCCAAGACGGCCGACGATGGCGAGATGGGGCTGACACAAACCGGCGTGGGCATCGGCACGCCGCTCTACGCCGCCCCGGAGCAGGCCCGCGACGCCAAGCACGTCGATGCCCGCAGCGACCTCTACGCCCTCGGCGGGGTCCTCTACCACTGCCTGACCGGCAAGCCGCCGTTCCATGCGGCCGACCTGCTCGGCATCATCAAGGCGAAGGAGAAAGGCGTCTACGTTACGGCCAGCCTGGTGAATAAGAAAGTCCCGCCGGCCCTCGACCGCATCCTCGCAAAACTCCTCGCGAAGTTGCCCGACCACCGCTACGCTTCCGCGGCCGAGTTCCTGCAAGAACTAGAATGGTCTGGCCTCGTCGGCGAGGAACTGAGTTTCCCGCCAACCGAGTCCGCCCGTGACACCGTGGCCGAGTGACGCCGATGGCTCGCGTTCCCCTCTCGACGATCGCCCATGGCCGCAGCGGCGACAAGGGCAATCACGCCAACGTCGCCGTGATCGCGTACACCCCCGCCGGCTTCGCCTGGCTGAAAGCGAACCTGACGGCCGACGCGGTGCGCGATTACTTCGCCCACCTGGAGCCGAGTCGCGTGGAGCGGTTCGAGGCGGCGAACGTCCACGCGGTGAACTTCGTGCTCTCTGACGTGCTGGCCGGTGGTGCGAGTCGCAGCCTGCGAACCGACACGCAGGGGAAGACGCTCGCCGTCACGTTGTTGCAGATGGTGATCGACGTGCCCGACGACCACGCGGCAATGATGCGCGTGACGTAACCTCGAAGGAGAGTGCATGTCTGACCTCGTCCTCTCGACTGTTGAAAATCGCGTCGCGATTCTGACGCTGAACCGGCCCGACAAGCGGAACGCCCTGTCGCGGCAACTCATCGCCCAACTCACGGCCGCCTTCGCCACGGCCAACGCCGACCCTGGGGTGCGGTGCATCGTGCTGACCGGCCACGGTCCGGCCTTCTGCGCCGGCATGGACCTGAACGAACTCCGCGGCACGCTCACCGACCCGACCGAGGTGATCTGGGAGGACGCCCACAAACTGTCGGCCCTGTTCGAGTGCATCTATCAATCGTCGAAGCCGACCGTTGCGGCCGTAAACGGGGCCGCCGTCGCCGGCGGGGCGGGGTTGGTGACGGTGTGCGACCTGGCGGTGGCCGCACCGGGGGCAATCCTGGGCTACCCGGAAGTTCACCGTGGCCTCGTCGCCGCGATGGTCTTGCCGCACCTGCTGCGGCACGTCGGCGAGCGGACTGCCCGGTGGCTGCTGTTGACCGGCCAACTCATCGACGCGGCCGAGGCCGAACGGGTGGGTTTGATTAACTTCGTCGCCGATTCCGAACCCGTTTTGACGTCGGCTCTGCGTCTGTGCGAATCGCTGAACCGCGGCGGCCCGAAGGCCCTCGCCACGACGAAGGAACTGTTGCGGGCTTGTTCGCGGCAGGCGGTCGGCGTGAGCGACCTGGCGAAAGCGAGTGCCGAACCGCGACTCGGCGACGAGTGCCGCGACGGCTTGACCGCGTTCTTCGAGAAGCGGACCGCCCCGTGGGAGTGAGCAGAAAAAAACAACCCCGGCACAGGGCCGAGGTTGTTCGGGTGTTACTTCGAGCGTTTACGACGCGGTCGTCGTGGTTGAAGTTCTCATGCGGTCAGACACGGTGCTGAACGTCTGGCTGGTTTGCGAGCCGAGCGCCTGAATCGCGATCAGGCACACCACCACGATCAGGGCCAACATGACCGCGTATTCCACGGCGGTCGGTCCATCTTCCTTCTTCAGGAAGCGGACCAAAGGACGGAGCAAATTCTTCATAGCAACCTCGAGGGGGTAAAGCGGTGACAGTCGTCACGCACGCCCCACGTCCCCTCCCGATCACCACAAATGCGGTTGGGGGCGCGGCAGTCGACATAAGCGACCACCACACCCCCAACGGTAGAACCCGTTCGACTCCTGTCCCCGACCTTAGCTGGCGGCGTTACCCGAACCAACCCGGCCGTTGACGTAGCTGAACGTTTGGCTAGCCGTGCTACCGAGAGCGGTGATGGCCGCGATGCAGACCACGATGATGAGGGCCAACATCACAGCGTATTCCACAGCCGTCGGACCGTCTTCCTTCTTCAGGAATTCAACCACTTTGCGTGCGAGCTTGTTCATCAGATACTCCGTATTGAATAATGTTTTCGGCCGCGGGTGGGTCGGTTCTGGCCGACCACTTGAGGGCACCCTGCGTTGCCGAGACACCAATACCTAGAGCATGATTACAGTCGGTGCAAACGGTACATCCCGGAATTCTGGAATTTTTGGACCCACACGGCTGCTGCGTACATTGATTTCCTAGAACACACTCCCCAGAACCTCAGCAGATTGCCCAGGTTTCCCGACCGCGAAACTCTCTCGCAGGTGTAGTTATGCCAGATGTGCCGAATCGGAAGAGTCTGACCACCACGGAGGGGGCCAGCCGTGCCCCAAACCGGGCGATGCTGCGGGCCGTCGGCTTCCAGGACGACGACTTCGCGAAGCCCATCGTTGGCGTCGCCTCGCTGCACAGCGACATCACCCCGTGTAACACGCACCTGGATCGCCTCGCGCGAAAGGCCATCGAAGGCATTCGCTCGGCCGGCGGCGTGCCGCAGATCTTTGGCGCGCCGACCGTCTCCGACGGCATCAGCATGGGCCACATGGGCATGCGGTACAGCCTCGTCAGCCGCGAGGTCATCGCCGACTGCCTGGAAACCGTGGCCGGGGCGATGAACCACGATGGCCTGCTCGCCGTCGGCGGGTGCGACAAGAACATGCCTGGTTGCGTGATGGCGATGGCCCGGCTGAACGTCCCCAGCGTGTTCGTCTACGGCGGCAGCCTCCTCCCCGGAATCGGGCCGGACGGCGAGGACGTGGACATCGTCTCCATCTTCGAGGCCGTCGGCAAATTCCAGGCGGGCACCATCGACGAGAAAAAACTGCACAAAATCGAGTGCGAAAGCTGCCCCGGTGCCGGGTCGTGCGGCGGCATGTACACGGCCAACACCATGTCGTCGGCCATCGAAGCGATGGGCCTGTCGCTGCCCTACGACGCGAGCTACCCCGCCATCTCGGCGGCGAAGGAACGCGAGACGTACCTCGCCGGCCGTGCGCTCGTCGAGTGCGTGAAGGCGAACATCCGCCCGCGAGACATCATCACCCGCAAGTCGCTGGAGAACGCCTACACACTCGTGCTCGCCCTCGGTGGTTCGACGAACGCGGTGCTGCACCTCATGGCCATCGCCCGCGAGGCGGAGGTGACTTGGACGCTCGAAGACTTCGACCGCCTCGGCATGAAGGTGCCGCACCTGGCCGACCTGAAGCCGAGCGGGAAGTACGTGATGTACGATCTGTTCCGCGAGGGCGGCACGCCGGCCGTGCTGAAGGCGCTGCTCGATGCGAAGATGCTGCACGGCGACTGCATCACCGTGACGGGCAAGACCCTGGCCGAGAACCTGCAAGACGTGCAAAGCGTGTACGCCAACCCGCGGCGGAAGGTGATGATGCCGCTCGACCAGCCGAAGTACGACAAGGGGCACATCGTCATCCTGAAGGGCAACCTCGCCCCCGAAGGCTGCGTGGCAAAGTTGTCCGGCCTGAAGGTTCGCACGATCACCGGCCCGGCGAAGGTGTTCGACGGTGAGGAAGCCTGCTTCCAGGCAATTCAGGCTCGTAAGATCGTGGCCGGCGACATCGTCGTGATCCGTGGCGAAGGCCCGGTCGGCGGGCCGGGCATGCGCGAGATGCTCAGCATCACGGGTGCGCTGATGGGCCAGGGGTTGGGGGCGTCGGTCGGCCTCATCACCGACGGCCGCTTCAGCGGCGGCACGCACGGTCTCGTGGTCGGCCACGTCGCCCCGGAAGCCTGGGTCGGCGGCACCATCGGTCTGCTGAAAGACGGCGACAGCATCACCATTGACGGCGACAAGAAACTGCTTCAGGCGAACGTGAGCGACGACGAGTTAGCGAAGCGTCGGGCCGCGTGGCAGAAGCCGGCCATCCGCGTCGAACGCGGCGTACTGGCGAAGTACGCGAAGCTCGTCCACAGCGCAAGCGAGGGGGCCGTGACGGGGTGAAGAATGATCGGTTGGCGTTCGTGTGAAACATTTTGGGCGAAGCCCACGGATGAACATCCGTGGGCA
Organism: Gemmatales bacterium; assembly: GCA_038318835.1. Lineage (GTDB taxonomy): Bacteria > Planctomycetota > Planctomycetia > Gemmatales > Gemmataceae > Limnoglobus. Next base: position 7,466 of record JBBQCQ010000027.1, read on the forward strand.
CTGTCCTCTACAAATGTTCATCCGTGGGCTTCGCCCAACAGACTCCAAGAGCAATCGCGTCCATCCTCCTACTGCCCGGCGGCCCGGCGGCGTTCTTGAAGGGCCGCGAGCCACGTCGGCGTTTCAGGAGGGATCGCTCCGGGAGCGCGGGCCGATGGTTCCGCGTTCGTCAGGCGGCCGAAGGTCGGGTCCATCGCGTTCAGCGAGGCGAACGACAGGCCCCCTTCACGGACCTTCAGCCACTCGATGCCGGACTTCCCCGACGACCAGTTCGCGTCGGCCGACCAGAACCGACTTTCCTCGGCGTCGGCCGACGAGGTGAAGGCGACCGCGTCCTGCGGGCCGGAAAACACATTGCCAAATAGCGACGCCTGAACCGTTGCCAGTTTGCCCTTCTCGTATCGCTCCACCCGCAGCGACGACCGCCTCTTGGTCAGGAACGTGTTGCGTGCGATCAGCAGTTCGGGCTGCCCCATACCCGGCCGATAGCGGGTCGTGCCGAGGGCGGCACACAGGTCTTCGGCCTGAAACACATTCTCCACGAACGCCCAGCGGGTGTTGGCCAGATTTAGCCACAGGTTCTGGGCCGCGTCGGTCAGCACGCAGTTCTCGACTCGCCCTTCCGTTCGCACGGCCGGGTCGCGATAGTGGGTGTTTAGCGTGCCTTCCAGCCAGCATCGGCGGAGCGTCAGTTGCGACGGGGCCGCCTGGGAAAAGTGCAGACTGAGCGACTTAAAGTGCTTCTCCGGCCGGGGTGCCCGCGGGCGGAGGAAGAGGCAATTTTCCACAACGCACGGGCCGACCATTGCCAGTCGCCAGGCCGTGGCATCCTCGGTGTTGTCCGGCGGCGAGTCGGCCCGGAACGTGAGGCCGTGCAGCCGCACTCCCGGTCGGGCGAAGATCGTCGCCCCGTGGTAACAGACCCGACCGTTCGCCATTTGGATGTTGGAATCGGCGAGGTACTCCGGAACCCGCAGCACGGCCCCGGTTCGGCTGAACAGGCCGACATCCTTCGGCACAGCCAGGCCCGGTGCCCCGTCCGGCCCTTGACTCACTTCGGTGTACGGCCCGGCGTCGAGAATCTCGATCGCTTCGCCCGGCTGGACCGCGGACAGGGCCGCGATCAGGCTCGAAAACTCAGCCTCGCCCTGCTGGCGAACCGTGCGAATCCGACGGCCCTGCAGCCACACGTCCAGCGGCGGCGGGTCGTCCATCTTCCAGCGGGTCAACACCGCCTGCGTCTTGTCCTCGAGGACCGGCACGAGTGGGTTCACGGTCGGATCGGGTTGCGGCAACAAGCGGAACGCGACCCCGCCGGCCACGGCCAGAGCGACGATCGTGACCAGCACGGGAACGAGCCACCGTCGGCGCGGCGTGGGGCGGGCGACCGGGCGGGAAACGGTTTGCAGCCAGGCGAAGGAGCCGGGATCGGCTTCGACCGCCGCCAACGCGGCTTCCACGGCTTTTGCGGACGGCCGCTGGGTGGGGTCTTTCTGCAAGCAGTCGTGGACCAACGCCGAGAACGCCTCGGGCAGATCGGGGTGAAGTTCCTTCAGAGGCGGCGGGTCGTACTCGGCGATCTTGCGGAACACGGCCGCGTGCGACGGAGCGTCGAACGGGTTGTGCCCGCTGGCCAGTTCATACAGCACGCACCCGAGGCTGAAGATGTCGGCCGGGCTGCCGACTTGCGAGTCGGCGAGTTGTTCGGGGGCCATGTACCGCGGCGTACCCACGAGCGCGTTGAGTGAGGTCAGCGCCTCCTCCGCGTTGACCCGCCGGGCGATGCCGAAGTCGAGCAGTTTGGTCCGCGAGCCATCGTTGCGGCGTTCGAGGAAGAGGTTCCCTGGCTTGATGTCGCGGTGGACGAGGCTGTGCTGGTGCGCCTCTGCGAGGGCCGAGGCGACCTCGCGGCCAATCCGAGCGGTGTCGGCCATGCCGAGTGCGGGGCCGTGGGTCAGCCGTTCGGCCAGCGACTCGCCTTCGAGCAACTCCATGACCAGATACAAGACGGGGCCGTCCTCGCCGACGTGAACGACGCGAACCACGCCTTCGTGCCGCAGGGCCGCCGTGACGCGGGCCTCCTGCAAAAACCGCCGCCGGGCCGCCGGGTGGTACGCGATGGTCGGGTTCAGCACCTTGACGGCCGCCTCGCTCTCGAGCGAACGGTGCCGGGCGCGGTACACCACGCCCATACCGCCATACCCGATCACCGACAAGAGTTCGTAATCGCCCAGCTGATACGGCAGCGTGAGGGTTTCGATCACGGTCGTGTCGGCCGATTCGATCTTGCGCGTCGGCGTATCCATGAGTGCGATCAAAGCGTGAAGAATCAAGGCTTACGCCCGTCCCAGCGGAGTCATTCTAACTCCCGGACGGCAACCCGTGAGCCGAATCAGATAGTCGGCGGGATTTTGTTCCCGGCCCTCACGGGTTGTTCCTCTCCGTCCGAATTCCGAGAATGGTGGAAACCACGAGCGCTCACCAACCTGGGACCGCGCATGCAGAAGCGTAAGTATATCTTCCCGAACGTGATCGAACTCGGCATCGCAGCCGGGCACTCGTTCGACGTGAACGTCTACCTCATCGACGGCGGCACCGAGTATGTGCTGCTCGACATCGGCCTCGACGAATCCCTCGGCGAACTCATCGAATTGATCCGCGAAATGGACTTCCCGCTGTCGAAGTGCAAGATGGTGATCGCCACGCACGCCGACGCCGACCACGTGCAGGCGCTGGCGAAGGCCCGCGAACGGCTGAAAACGAAGGCCGCCGCTCACCCGAAGGCGGCCGTGTTGCTGGAGGCCGGCGAGACGGAGCAGACGTTCGCGAAGATCGCAGCCCAGAATTTCGAGATCGCGATGCCGCCGTGCAAGATCGACTTGAAGTTGAAGGATGGCGACTCGATCAAGGTCGGCAAGCTGAAACTCGACGTGTGGTCCACGCCCGGCCACACGCCGGGGCAACTCAGTTTCAAGCTCGGCAACCTCTTGTTCAGCGGGGACAACATCTACCGCGACGGCTGCGTGGGTGTGATCGACGCCCACCACGGGTCGAGCCTGCCGCAGTTCATCAGCAGCCTCGAACGCATCCGCGACGACCAGGAATCCGAGATTCTGCTGCCGAGCCACGGGCCGTACTTCCGCAAGGATGTGGCCATGTTGCAGGCGACCATCGACCGCCTGAAGCAGTATCAGTACATGGCCGACTTCGGCACCTGCGCGGTGAAGTGGCCGTTGCAGGAGCAGTGGGAACAGGACATTCTCGCGGGGAAGTTGCCCGACGTGTGACATGCCGGCCCGGACGGCGTCTCTTCTGGTACATCCTCTCACCCGGAAGGTTCGCCATGTCTCGCTTCGCTCTCGCCGTGTTGCTCGTGACCACCCTGCCCGCCGCGGCACTCGCGCTCGCCACCGAGCATTACGGCAACGCCCCGATCAACCCGGACCAGTGGAACTTGCCGGCCGGGGTGGCCGACGTGGTGAACAACCCCGGCCGCGACTACTGGTACGAGGTCAACGGCTGGCCCGTATTCTTCTGCCGCGGCGACGCGACCGCCCTGAACGCCGCGAGGGCCAAGTTCGCCGCACTGAAGACCGAGCACAAACAAATCCGCTTCCAAGCCGGGCCGGGCGAGACGAAAAACTTACTTCGGACGAAAACGATCGCGTTCGACTGGTCGGTTTCCATCCCCGGCGGGTTCACCCGCATCGGGGCCGCGGAGCCAGTCGTGATGACCGTTCACGTCACCGTGCCGAAGCCGACGGCCGAACCCGACGCGGCAATCGTGAAGCTACTGATCGGCGATCTCGACAGCCCCACGTTCACCGTCCGCGTCACGGCCACGAAGAAGCTCCGCGACTACGGCTTCGCCGGCGTGCCGTTCTACCGGGCGGCCCTCAAGACGACCGAATCGGCCGAGGCCCGCAGCCGGCTCGAAGACTTACTCGACCGGCTCAAGGGGATCGACGTCCTCCGCCTCGACCTGCCGGCTGGCGTGACCGTCCTCGGGCCGAAAGACTTGAGCGAGCAGTACCGCGGGCAACTCGCCGATGCGAACGCCGAGACGCGGGGCCGGGCCGTGTACGGGTTCGCCACCCATCAAGTGGACCGTGCGAACATCGTGAAGGTGTTGGAGCAACTCCTGGACAAGGAAACGGACGCGTACACGCTCGGCTGCGTGGCCCGGACGGCGGAGGAACTCGGGGCCGACGCGAAGCCGCTGTTGCCCGCCTTGCGGAAACAGATCGCCGCCCCGAACGTGAACGTGAAGACCGCGTTCGCGGCGGCCGTCAAGACCATCGAGGCAGCGAAGGCGACACCGCGGCCGACTGGCGAGGCCGAGTTGTGGGCCGACGTTCAGACGGCCGTGACCGCCGCCCGCACGACGGCGAAGCCGACGAAGTGATGGCCGCCGGCGGCCCCCGCCTGCACAATGCTCGGGAGTGTCCCCCTCCCCTACCCCGAGTTGAGTGATGCCGACCAAGATCGTGATGCGAACCGCCGAAGCCCTCGTCGAAGGCCCGGCCGATTACCTGTGTGCCGAGCCGGAAATCGTCCTCGGCTCGCTCGACGGCCCCGTGGGGATTGCCCTCGCCACACTGCTCGGCGATCAGGTGAAGGGGCACACCAAAGTCTTCGCCATCCTCAACAGCGATGTGCAAGTGAAGCCAGCCACGCTCATGGTGAGCAAGGTGACGGTGGCCGACTCGCGGTACACGAACATCTTGATGGGCACGGTGCAGGCCGGCATCGCGAATGGCGTGCTCGACGCCGTCCGCGAGAAGATCATCCCGAAGAAGCTGGCGAACGACCTGGGCATCATCTACAGCGTGTGGCTGGACCCGGCCGTGTTGAAGGTGGAGAAAGTGGACCATCAGGCGCTGTTCAACATCCACCGCGAGGCGACGGTTAAGGTGATTCGCAAGGCGATGGCCAACGAGCCGAGCATCGACTGGCTGTTGAAGAATCAGGCCGCAACGCCGCACTACTTCCACGAGTTGGGGCTGAAGGGAGAGATTTGACCAGGCGAGCCGAGCACCATCAGGTGCCGGGTGAATGACCAAGGTGAGTAGCAAAAGCCGTGTTCACCACGGAGGCACAGAGAACACGGAGAAGACAAAACCGAGAAGAGGGTTTTCTCCGGCCTTTCACTTCTCCGTGTTATCTGTGCCTCCGTGGTTCGTTCGGTTTTCGCCGCGATTCACCCGGCACCTGACGGTGCTCGGCTCTCCCTGAACGGCCCGCCCTGACGTTAGTCCTTCCTCACGTACTCGCCTTCCATGATGTCTTTCGCCTCGGGGTGCTCGCTCGTGAAATCGCTGATAGTGGCCTTCTTGTCCTTCAGGGCCACCTTCATCGAGAACTCGAACCCCTTCGCCGGCTTGGCCGCGAAATCGCCCTTCTCCTCGACCTTCGTGATCTTCGCTTTCACTACCCCGTTCTTGTCCACGGTATAGTCGGCCGTGGCCGTCATGCCGTTGTCCCCGGACGAGACCGACACGGCGAGCGTCTTTTCCTCGAACTTGAACTTGATCTCCATCCCCTCGACGGACTTCGCCCAGGTGCCGGCGAGTTTGGGCGTGGCGGTTCTGTCGGCCTTCTTGTCCTCGGCCGCCGCAACACTGACCGCCAGCAGGACCACCGCGAGTGCGAAACGCATCATGATCGTCTCCTTGATCGAGGCGAATTGCCCCGCAGAACACGGTACGCGTGAAGCAGCAAGAAGAACAGGGGAACGCTAACCGACTGGTATAGACTCGGCCGACAGGCGGCGGACGACGGACCGGTTACGGCCCTGGGACTTGGCGTCGGCCAGGGCCGCGGCGGCGGCCGACCTCAGTTCGTCGAAGCTCATCATCATGTCGGCTTCCACAACCGCGAAGCCGAGGCTGATCGTGATGCCGATGGACGTGCCTTTGTAGAGCGTCCGC
>JBBQCQ010000028.1:0-13316 GCA_038318835.1 Gemmatales bacterium
CGGGATGATGGTTTTCACCCCGAAGGGGTGGAAGCCCTCAGCCCAGGGCAACGCCCGGGGCTGAGGGCTCCCACCCCTTCGGGGGGAAAACCGTTCGCGCCACCCATTCACCCCTTCCTCACCGGCCGCGGTGTTCGCGCAACATCTCCAGCGTCCGCCGCATGTCGGGCGGGAGCGGGGCTTCGACCTCCAGCCAGTTCGAGGTCTGCGGGTGCTTGAACCGCAGGCGGAAGGCGTGCAGCGATTGTCGCTCCAACAGCGTCTCGTCCGGGTCGAGGGGCTTCTGCATCAGTTCCGACAGTTTGAACGAACTGCGACCGCCGTACAACTTGTCGGCCAGCACCGGGCAGCCGACGTGGGCGAGGTGGACGCGAATCTGGTGCGTGCGGCCGGTCTTCGGCTGCACCTTCACGAGCGTGAACCCGCGAAAGCGTTCCATCACTTCGTAATAGCTCACCGCCTCCTTCGCGTCGGCGTCCTTCGACACGATCTGCTTCAGGCGGTCGTGCGGGTGCATCTTCATCGGGGCTTCGATGTAATCGCTATCGCGGTCGAGTTCGCCACCGACGAGGGCCACATACTCCTTGAACATCTTGCGGTGCTCGAACATGCCGGCGAGCGCACGGTGGGTGTGTTCTTCCTTGCCAATGAGGATCGCGCCGCTGGTGTCCTTGTCGAGGCGATGGACGATGCCCGGCCGATGGCTGCCGTTGGCCTGGCTGAGGTGCCCCTGGAAGTGGAACTGCAGCGCGTTCACGAGCGTGCCGCTCCAGTTGCCCTTGGCCGGGTGAACGACCATGTTCGCCGGCTTGTTCACGATGGCGAGGAACTCGTCTTCGTAGAGAATCTCCAGCGGGATGTTCTCGGCGATGGGGGCCGGGTGGTCGGGTTCCGGCAGCGTGACCTTCAGCACGTCGTGGTTGCGAACCTTGTGGCTCGGCTTCGAGGGCTTGCCGTTGACGGTGATGGTGCCATCGCGGATGCCTTCTTGCAAATCCGAGCGGCTGAAGTCCTGAAAGTTCAGGTGCAAGTAGTGGTCGAGCCGCATCCCCTCGATCTTGACCTTCACGACAAGTTCGATCGGCTCCTGCCCGCGGCGCAGCGGCAGCGGCACCACCGCCGGTAGGGCATCGTCGTCGAGCAGTTCGTCATCGGGGTCGTCGATCATGGGGCGGCAGTTGAAGAGAAAAGCACTGAGCCGCAGATTCACGCCGAAAACGCAGATCAGAACAAATCATGATTTGGTTCTGCTCTGCGTTTTCGGCGTGAATCTGCGGCCGAAATTCCGACCTCGTCTTACCGCTTGCTCGATGGCGGTGGGGGCGGGGTCGGCATGGGTGGCGGGGGTGGGGGTGTCACGGTTCCGCCGGGGATGCCGGGCATCGTCGGCGTGGGGATCGGCGGGGCCACTGGCTCGTTCGGCTTCGACGGGTTCGGCGGCGTCAGGCTGCCCGGAGCCTTCGGCTCTTCGACCGGCGGGCGGTACTTGAACTTCTCGTTCAAATCCTTGCCGAGGGTGAACACGACTGATTCGTTCGCCTCCAGGTCGGCGGCCTTCTTCGCGGCCATCTCGCCGGGGGGGGTCTTCTCGCCGACGGTCTTCGCGTACTCGCGGTAGAACTCGGCCGCCTTCTTCACGCTACCGCGGGAGTTGTCGGGCGCACTCTCCTTGGTCGCGTCCTTCGGGATGCCGACGAGGGCGAGTTCCGCCTTGGCGGCAGCTTCCAGGCAGACGGCTCGCATGGTCAGGTCGTCTTTGTAGTCGTCGGCCAACTTCGTGAACTGCTCGCGGGCCGTCTCGATGTTGTCGATCGTCTTCTTCCGCGAATCGGCGTCGAAGGCCAGGAACGTGAGCTGCGGCATGGCCTGGGCCATGAGCAAGCGGGCCTGTTGCAAGCGGGCGGCGCGGCCGGCGGCCGTGTTGGCGTGCCCTTCGGCGAACTTCTCGAACGAGTCGGATGTGCCCAGGCTGTCGAACGTCCGCCACACGGCAGCGTCGGACTTCCGGTTCGACCCGCGGAGATACAACCACACGCCGATGATGGCGACGAGGAGCAGGCCCAGGCCCACGAACCGCAGGTTGACGAACGACCCCCCCTTCGCCTTCCCGGCCAGCGACTTCAAGCCTTCGGCCAGGTCGTTCTTCGCGAGTTTCTCTTCGTGTTCGATCTTCATCGGCAGTCCTCGGAGAACCGGCACGTCCGCTACAATCCGTTAGTTAGTTATACTATGCCGAACCCCGGACGCGGGCAACGCCATCGTCACGCGTACCGCTTGCGGATCGTGGGGATGAGATAGTCCTGGAAGGCCGAGATGAAGTTGTACCGCGGGGCGTGGCCCCAGTCGCGGACGGCGGCGGAATCGTTCACGTCGCCCGGCCAACTGTCGATGATGCTCTGCCGCTTCTCGTCCACCTTCATCGTAACGGCCGCGTGGGGAAACGCTTCCCGGACCACGTGCTCGACTTCCTCAGCCGTGGGGGCGAACGCGCCGATGTTGTACACCACCCGCGACAACTTCTCGCGCGGGGCGTGCATCAGCTTCAACACCGCCTCGACCGCGTCGGGCATCGCCATGAACGGGATGCGAGCATCCGGCCGCACGAAGCACGAGTAGGCCTCGCCCTTCGCGGCCGCGTGGATCATCTCCGGGGCGTAGTCCGAGGTGCCGCCGCTCGGCACGGTGAGGGCCGAGATGAGGCCGGGGAAGCGGATGCAGCGGAAGTCGATCTTGCCGAGCTTGTCGGCGGCGAGTTGCTTGTAGTGCTGCCCGTAATATCGGCCGAGGTGCTCGCAGTAGAGCTTGTTCGCTCCGTACATGGTCGTCGGTTGCAGGTGCTCGTCTTCCTTCACCCGGCCGGCCGTCGTTTTTGTGGACAGGTCCGGGAAGCCGTAGGCCGCGATGCTGGACGGGTAGAAGAACGTGACCGGCCGGCCGTGCGACTCGCCCTCTTTCTGCGAGAACTCCAACAGGTTCAGCGTGCCCTCGACGTTCACCTTGTGGGCGAGCGCCGGCGAGAACTCGCTGCGCGTGGACAGCAACGCGGCGAGGTGGTAGACCTCATCAACCTCATACTCGGCGTTGATGCGTTCGAGCATCTGCGTGTCGAGGATGGAACCGACGAACTCCTTGCGAACCTGCTTGGCCGGCCCGACCGCGAGCGGATTCAGGTCGAGGGTGATGATCGGCCGCGGGCCGCCGCTGAGGCGGTCGATCAGCCCGTGGCCGATTTCCCCGGACGCGCCGGTGATGAGGATGGACGCGAAGCGGGACATGATGGATATAGCCGCCGGTTTACCGGCGGTTTTGTGGATCGGGAACCCGCCGGTAAACCGGCGGCTATATTGTCGCGGTAGCCGGCGTCGCCTCCGTTGGGGCGGTGTCCAGCTTGCTCTTGTGGACGTTGATCGGCACCACGTTCTTCGCCAGGCCGACCAGTTCCAGCAGGCGGATGAACGTGTACGTCAGGTCGATCTCCCACCAGCGGTGGCCGTGGCTGGCACTCCGCGGGGCGGCGTGGTGGTTATTGTGCCAGCCTTCGCCGTTGGTCAAGAGGGCCACCCACCACGTGTTGCGGCTGAAGTCGCCGGTCTTGTAGTTCTGGTAGCCCCAGCGGTGGGCGGCCGAGTTCACGAACCAGGTGATGTGCCAGACCCACACGGTGCGGGCGATGATGCCCCAGGCGAACATCTGCGCGGTTGCGGTGATGAGCGTATCCACGCCACCGACGAGGAAGCCGATGCCGGCCGCGAGGGTGAGCAGCAGCACGACGTGGGCAACGTAGAACTTCGCCCAGCGGTTCCGCTTGTGAATCCAGCGCAGCCAGTCGTCCTCGAGCAGGTCGGGAATGTACTTGTCGTAGGTCATGAACGAATTCATGCGGGGGTCGTCGGTGTAAATCCAGCCCATGTGCCCCCAAAAGAAGTTGTCCTTCGGGCTGTGCGGGTCCTCGTCGATGTCGCTCTTCTGGTGGTGGATGCGGTGGACGCAGACCCACTTGAACGGCGGCGTCTCCAGGCTGCAAATGCCGCAGAGGACGAACGTCTTTTCGAGCCACTTCGGCAGTTCGAGCGAGCGGTGCGTGAGCAGGCGGTGATAGGCGAGGTTGATGCCGATGCTGCCGAAGATGAAGTTGCCGACGAGCAGGTAGACCGGGAACCACCACGTGAAGAACGGCTCGAAGAATGCGATCGGCAACAGCAGGTGGAAGCCGACGAGCACGCCGAGAAACAGCGGGATGATGCGACGCTTCGGGCGGACAATGGCGGTGGTCACGTGCGGAAACTCCTGACGGCAGTACGACCCACTATCTTAGTCGGGCCGGTGGGAAATTCATAGACCGTTTGACGCCGACGCGGAGGCTTCGCAGAGAGTTCAATGTTCAAAATTGAAAGTTCAAAGATCAAAATCGAAATTGTCCACACGGTGGCTCTGGCCCTCGCGGTTTTCATTTTTGAATTTTTGAACTCTTTCGGTCGTGTTGCGGCTTCCTCACTTGTCCGCTAATCTCAACCGTACCCCCTCCTGCCGGGATTCCCGCCATGCTCCGCCTTGTTGTCGCGCTCTCGATTTCGCTCCTCACGCTGGCGACGGCCGCCGCCCAACCGGCGAAGCCGTTCAAGATCCGCTGGTATGGGCAATCGTTCTTCCAGATCGAGACGCCCGCCGGTAAGAAGATCGTGTTCGACCCGCACCAAATCCCCGCGTTCGGTCGGCCGATCCTCACAGCCGACATCATCCTGATCTCGCACGACCACAACGATCACAACGTGCTCGACGCGGTCGAAGGCCACAAGTCGGCCCGGGTGTTCCGGGGGTTGAAGGAGACGAAGGGCCGCGTGGACTGGGAGAAGATCGACGAGAAGGTCGGCGGCATCCGCGTCCGCAGCCTTGCCAGCTATCACGACAACGAGAACGGACTGGCCCGCGGCAAGAACACGATCTTCATCGTCGAGGCCGAAGGGCTGACGTTCTGCCACCTTGGCGACCTGGGCCACGAACTGAACGACGAACAAATCAAGGCCATCGGCAAGGTGGACGTGTTGATGATTCCCGTCGGCGGCACCTACACAATCAACGGCGAGCAGGCGAAGAACCTGGTGGCGAAAATCAAGCCGCGGCTGTACGTGTTGCCGATGCACTACGGCCTGCCGAACTACGACGACCTGAACGGCCCGGAAGAATTCCTCGACGGCCAGAAGCTAACGGTGAAGAAGGTGCTGGCAACGAACGAACTGAGCATTCCGCCGGATGCGAAGGCCGACGCCCCGACGATTCTGCTCCTCGCCCCGGCCGAGTTGAAGAAGAAGTAGCCACCTCCGTGGTTCGTTCACTTCTCTCGGCTCCGTCGCTGGGTTGCTACAATCACAGGAGACAAGTCCCGCCGCGATCGAGTTGGCCGTATGCCCGTCACCCCGGTACAACCCCGCCGCACGAATTCGACCACACAGTTGTCGCCGCTGGCCCCGTCCGCAGCGGACGACGATACCGACTACGAACTCTCCGACTCGGCCATCTTGCCGGCCGGGTTTCAACTCGGCATTCTCGATGCGGGCCACGCCGCCGATACCGCGGCCCCGTTCAAACTCGACCCGGAAGCGCAAGCCCTCTTCCATCAGCGCCTGATGCTCTGCTGCCTCGTAGCCGCATTCCCGTTCTTTTTCTTCTTCATCTCGACGCTCACCGGGTTCATCGAACTGTTCGGCCGGCCAGTCGTCGGGTGGACGGGCGTAGTCCTGTCCGGGGCGGTCGTGGGCACTCTGCTCACCGTCGCGGCGGGCCTGTGGCGAGTGCCGAAGGTGCCGGAAGTCGGCCTGCGGGTCATCGAAATTGCCATCTTCGGCACGATGGGCCTGTTCTTCGCGTACTGGTCGTTTGCCCTGCTCACGGCCGACATCCTTAGCGCCAGTTTGGATTTGCCTCAGCCCATCGCCTTCCGGCAGGAGCAGTACTCGGTTCTCGCGGCGGTGCTCATTGTCCATTTCAACTGGTTCGCGCTCATCGTCTTCCACGGCGTGCTGGTGCCGAACACGCTGGCCCGCGGCGTCGGCGTCATCACGGCCACGGTGCTCGTGGCCCTCGTCATCGACGGCATTGCCGTCGGGCTGCACGAACCGACCTACCGCAACAAGTGGATCGTCTTCGCGGTCGCCGTCACCATGCTGCCGACCGGGGCCGGGCTGGCGATCTTCGGCACGGCGAAGACCGCCGCCCTGCGGGAAGAAGTGCAGGTGGCCAAACAGGCCGCCCGCGAACTCGGCCAGTATCGCCTGCGGCGGAAGTTGGGGCAGGGTGGCATGGGCGAAGTCTACCTCGCCGAACACGCCCTCCTCAAACGGCCGTGCGCGGTGAAGCGCATTCATGCGAAGTACCTGCACAACCCGGAGCAGGTGAAACGGTTCGAGCGCGAGGTGCAGATCACGGCGCAACTGCGCCACCCGAACACGGTGGTCATTTTCGACCACGGCCGGGCGGACGACGGCACCTTCTATTACGTCATGGAGTATCTGGCCGGCCTGAGCCTCGAAGAGATCGTCAACCGCCACGGCCCGCTCCCGCCCGACCGCGTGGTTCACCTGATGCGGCAGGTGTGTGGGGCACTCCGCGAGGCGCACAACATGGGCCTCGTCCACCGCGACATTAAGCCGAGTAACATCGTCGTGTTGCCCGACGGCAGCCCGCACGACCAGGCGAAGCTCGTGGACTTCGGCCTCGTGCAATCGCTGACCGACGACAACGACCCGGATTCGCGGATCACCCGCGATGGGTTGATCGTGGGCACGCCCGAATACATGTCGCCGGAGCAGGCCCAGGGGCTAACGCTCGACGAACGCAGCGACCTGTACAGCCTCGGCAGCGTGATGTATTTCCTGCTGACGGGCCGCGAGGCGTTCCACCGCGAGAACCCGGTGCGGACGCTCTTGGCCGTGGTCAACGAGATGGCGAAGCCGGTGACGCAGGTGAACTCCGGGGTGCCGGCCGATCTGGCCGCCATCGTCGATCGCTGCCTGGCGAAGTCGCTGGAGCAGCGGTTCGCGAAGGCCGGCGATCTGGAATCGGCGCTGACCCGGTGCGGGTGTACCGCCGACTGGACCGGCGAGCGTGCCCGCACCTGGTGGGACGAACACCCGAAGGGGGACACGACCGGCACCGACCTGAACAGCCTGCCGTTCCGGGATTGACCGGCCGCGGCCGGGTCACCAATCGCCGTTGTCGTCGAATACCAGCGGCGGCGGCACCGGAGCCATCTGGCCGAAGATCGTCAGGAAGATCGCGTCCTTCAACGTTGGCCCGGCCGCGACGCCCCCCGCGACGCCGTTCCGCAAGTGCGGCGGCATTTCGACGGCCGGCCCCACTGGGGTCGTGCGGACGGCCAGCTTCCACGTCGTGGTGTTGTCCGGCAGTGAGGTGTACGTCACTTCGATGTGAGCCTTCTTGTCGTCCGGGTTCTTCACGAACGCAATCAGTTCCGGCCCGATGAACAGGCCGAAGGCGTCCGCCAGGCCGGTGCGAAGATTCAACTCGCGGCTCGATGCCCCGTCGGGGGTGCCGGTTTCCGTCACCGAGATCGACACGACCGGCTGCGGCGCATCCCGCAGGCTCTCCACGAGGGCCGCGAGCGCGTCGCGGATGGCCGCTTCTTCCGGCGGGCCGGTGGTCCTCACCTTGATGATTGGCGCGTCGTACAGGGCCGCGAGCAGTTGTTGTGCCTCGGCACGGTGGGTGGTGTTCCGCTCGTCCATCAGGTATCCGCGGAGGCCCGGTGCGCCGTTCGCCTTCGCGTCGTTGAACAGGCTGTTGTCGCGCATCGGCTTTAACATCACGACACCGAGCAGGAAGGCCACGAGCGACGCCGCGACGGCCGCGATCAGGCCGAAACTCAGGGCCGAGCCGTCCCGCCGCGGGTCTTGCGGCAGGTCGTCGATCCGCAGTTCGGCCGACTGAGCCGAGATGGGGTAGCCGCCTTCGAGGGCGATATGCTTTGCTACGCCGCCGAGGTCTGCCGGGTCGAGGCGGTTCCACTTCGGGTCGTCGTGCTCGGTGAGGTCGCGCACCGCCGCGTAGAACCGCTCGACCAACGGCCCCCGCCCGGCCTTCGCGATTGGCACGAACAGCTTGTCCTGCGGCAGCACGAACAGCACGCCCGGCCCCTTCACGGCCACCTCGCGCGCGTCGGCCACATTCGTGACGGTCACATCGTCGCCAACGACCTGATAGACGTGCGTCGGGTCGAAGTACGTGAACCGCCCGTAGAACCCGCGGGCGAGCAGTTCGCGTGCGCCGAACCACGTCAGCCACGTGCCGAGCAGAACGGCCGCGGCCAGGAGCAGGGCCGCGGCGTAGGCGTCTTTGTTCGAGTTGAACACGACGACGAGGCCGAGAACAATGACGATCGGCCCGGCCCAGATGGCGACTTTGCCGAAGCCGCCCGGCTCGGCCTCGACGTAGATGCCGGGGCACCGCTTGCCGGCGTGCTTGTGAACGTCGCCGAGGTACTCTTGCGTCTCGGGGTCGAGCGTGCGGTAGGCGGCGGTAATGCGGTTCATGGGATGGGCCTTAAAGTAGGTCGGCCGAGCCGAGGCCGACCACCAGCCTGAGTCGGGGAGCGAATACCGATTCGCGAATGGCTCCCACGGGCGGGAGGTGGTCGGCCTCGGCACGGCCGACCTACTCAATCCGTCATCTGGTGCGGGACGAAGCGGCTGGTGTTCGTCGTCACGATGCCGTCGTCTTCGCGGATGCCGATGCCTGCGGCCCAACCGTTAATCACCCAACTGCCGATCACCGGGTATCGGCCGTCATAGCTCGGCAGCGGGAACAATTGCTGATACACCACGTCGCGGCCGACCTGATACGGGCCGTCAGTCTCGACTTCCGTGCGGCCGTTCCGCACGACACGGATGTTCGCCCCCTCGCGGGCATGGATCGGCTTTCGCACGTAGTCGCCGCTCGTCGGCTCGTCGAACCACGCCGGCAACAGATACGGCGAGTCCGGGTTCAGTTGCCAGAGCAGCGGCAGGATCGACTTGCTGCTCAGGATCATCTTCCAGGCAGGTTCCATCCATTGTGTGCGCGGTTGCAGGATATTCTTGCCGAAGTTGTCGCGGATCAGCCACTCCCACGGGTAGAGCTTGAAGATGCGCTGGATCGGTCGGCCGCCGCGGTCCACGAAGATCTTGCGGTTCTGATCCCAGCCGATCGCTTCCACGTCGAGGTAGTCGGTCTTGAACCCCGCCTGAATGGCTGTGTCGCGGAGGTACTCGACGGTGATGTAATCCTCGACTTCGCCGCTGATGGCCGCGAAGTGCATCGGCGTATCGTCGCCGGCGTAGATGTGCTTCCAGCCTTCGATCAGTCGGTCGTGAATGCTGTTGAACTGATCGGCCCGTTCGTCCACGTCCTTCAGCCAGAACCACTGGGCGACGCCGGCTTCCACCAACCCCGTCGGCGTGTCGGCGTTGAACTCGAGCATCTTCGGCGGGCCGACGCCGTCGAACGCCAGATCGAACCGGCCGTAGAGCGACGGATGTTCGTCCTCCCAGCTTTGCACGACGAGGTCTTCGTACTCCGGCGGGATGAGGAACAGGGCGAACATTTTTTCGTCGATGACGTGCTGCACGAGTTCGGTACACATCTCGAAAAGTGCGTAGGTGGCCCGCTCGAGGGTGTCGATTTCGTATTTGCTGAAGGTGTAACAGGCGGACTCGTCCCAGTACGGCTCGCCGCGAAGGGTGTGGAAGTGAAGGCCGTATTGTTCGACCCGCTGTTGCCAGTTCGGCCGCGGGTCGAGGGTGCGTCGCCGCACGGGTTAGCTCCCGACTCCGGCCGAGCGGCCGAAGCCGCCGAACCCGCCGCGAGAAACCCCGCCGACAGCCGGCGACCGGCCCGCCCCACCCGCCACCCCGGAGTACATGCCGCTGTGCAGCCAGATCATGGCGAAGCCGGGCCGATGGTGGTATTGGCCGGACGAATCGCGTTCGCCGCCGCCTACCCGCTCGGCCGCCTGTTCGTCGGCCTTCGCTTCCAGGTCCGGCGTCGGCGCGAGGAAGTACCCGGCCGAGAGAATGCCGGCCCCGAGGAGCACCAGCGAGAAATCGCGCGTCATCCGCGTCATGAAAACACCTTGGCGGTAGGTGTGAGTGTATTCGTCGAACCCTCCTGGGAAATTTACCCGACCGGCGGGCAAAATGCAATGATGCAAATAGTAGTAGGCACACTCCGGGTGCCGTCTCCTGCCGGCCGCGGAGACTTGCACGATCTCACCGACACGCACGGCAGACGGCACACGGAGTGTGCCTACTACTATGGTCGCCGCCCGTTCGTACATCACCCGAATGAAACCTGCTTGTCTTGTGATCGCCTTTCTCGTTGTTCCGGCCACCCACGCCGCTCCGCCCGCGGTCACGTCGCTGTTCCCGGCCGGCGGGCAGGTCGGCACGACGGTCAAAGTTGCCGCCACGGGCACCTTCGAGAAATGGCCGGTCGAAGCCTGGGGCACCCCCGGCGTGACGGCGAAGGCCGCGAAGGAGAAAGGGAACCTCGCCGTGACTGTCGCGGCCGACACGAAGCCGGGCGTGGCGTGGCTACGGCTGTTCGACGATACCGGCGCGAGTGCCCTGCGGCCGTTCGTCGTCGGCGTGCTGCCGGAGATTGCCGAGACGGAGCCGAACGACGATGCGACGAAACCGCAGGTCGTCGAGCGGTCGTGCGTGGTGAACGGCAAGCTCGCCAAGAGCAACGACGTGGACTGCTTCGCGGTGAAGCTCACGAAAGGGCAGACGCTCGTCGCGTCGCTGCTGGCCCACCACACACTGCGGTCGCCGATGGACGCCGTCCTGCAAGTCGTCTCGGCCGACGGGTTCGTCCTCAAACAGAACCACGATCACCACGGCCTCGACCCGCAAATCGAGTTCACCGCCCCGTCGGCCGGCACGTTCGTGGTGCGAGTCTTCGCCTTCCCATCGCAGCCGGACAGCAGCATTCGCTACTTCGGCTCAGACGCGTGCGTCTACCGCCTCACGCTCACCACCGCCGGCTTCGCCGACTATCCGCTGCCGCTGGCCGTGACCGGCTCGATGAAGCCGCGACTCATCGGCTGGAACCTCGACGTGTCGCCGGTCGTGCCGAGCGGCATCGAACCGCGAGCGGAGGATCACCCGTGCTTCGACTTCACCGTGAAACCGAGTGACAACCCGCTGACACCGCCCTTTACGCTGACCGGGTGCGTGAAGGAATTGAACGTCTTCAAGGTGACGGCGACGAAGGGGAAGCCGATCGCGTTCCAGATCGAGAGCCGCAAGTTGGAACTGCCACTGACGCCGGTGTTGCGCGTGCTCGACGAGGCCGGCAAAGTGCTGACGCGGGTGGAACCGGCGAGCGCGAACGCCGACGTGGAAGCGACGGTGACGCCGACGAAGGACGAAATGCTCCGCGTCGAGGTCGCCGACCTGTACCGGCACGGCGGGCCGCGGTTTGTCTACCGCCTGCGGGCGGTCCACTCAACCCCGGACTTCGAGGCGACGGTGGCGACCGACCGCGTCGCGATCACGCCCGGCACGCCGCTGGAGGTGCCGTTGAAACTCACGATCAAGAGCGGCACCCTCGCCGTGCTTGCGGCCGATCTGAAGCTGAAGGCCGAGGGACTGCCCGCGGGCGTGTCGGTGTCGCTGGTGCCGCTGGACGCGAAGAACAAGGAGCCGAAACTGCGGTTCACGGCCGAGGCGGGCAGTTCCTCGAAATCGTTCCGGTTGAACCTCGTCGGCACGAAAATCGCTCGCCCGGTGGTGGCGACGCTGGCCGACTTCGACACGACCACGCCCGACCTGTGGCTGACCGTCGGCTCAAACGCGACCGTGACACCAACAGTCCCGAAGAAGAAAAAATGAACCTCACCTGCGTCACCGACGTTCCGCGGTTGCCATTCCGGCAGGCCGAGGGGCACAAGGGCAGCTACGGCCGCGTGCTCGTGGTGGCTGGCAGTCGCGGCATGAGCGGGGCGGCCGTGCTGTGCGGCAGTGCCGCACTCCGCGGCGGGGCCGGGCTGGTGGCGGTCGCGTGCCCCGAAGACATTCTCGACATCGTCGCGGCCGGTAACCCGTGCTACACCACCTTCGGCTACCTCGGTTCCGATGCGTTGTTTGAGCAAGTCGAGCGGTCCGACGTGGTCGCCCTCGGACCGGGCCTCGGCCACGAGACGGCCCAGCAAACCCTGGTGCGGTCACTGCTCGCCTCGCTCCGCGACAAGCCGGTGGTGATCGATGCCGACGGGCTGAACAACCTCCACGCGGACGGCCGCGATCTCGCCGGCCGTGCGACGCTGGCCTTGCTCACGCCGCACCCCGGCGAGTTCGCGAAGCTCATCGGGAAGACCATTGCCGAGGTGCAGGCGAACCGCGAACCGCTCGCCGTGGAGTTCGCCTCACGGCACAAGTGCGTGCTGCTGTTGAAGGGCCATCGCACCATCGTCACCGATGGTTCCCGCGTGTACACGAACGCGACCGGCAACCCCGGCATGGCCACCGGCGGCTGCGGGGACGTGCTCACCGGCCTCATCGCCGCGTTGCTCGGCCAGAAGCTATCGCCGTTCGACGCGGCCTGCCTCGGAGCTTGGGTACACGGGCGGGCCGGCGACCTCGCGGCCGCGGAGAATGGGCAGACGGCCCTTATATCCAGCGACCTGCTCACGCACCTCGGCAAAGCCCTCCGCGAAGTCGAATCCTGACGCGGGCGGCATAGCAACTTGGACCGAAATACGTAGCATTCCCGCGTCACTCACCCCCGAGGCGAGACCCCCTTGAAACAGATTTGCCCCGAGTGCTTGAAGAGCGTGGACGTCCCCGATTCCGCGGCCGGCACCGACGTGCCGTGCCCGGTGTGCGGCGCGAAGATTCCCGTGCCAGGCCGATACTCGCCGGCCGTCGTGGTTCCGCCGCCGGCCGCGACGGTGCCGCTGGCTCCCCCGCCGGGATTGGTGCCACCGCCAAGTGCAACCCCGCCACTGCCGACTGTCGCCCCGTCCGCCGCACCCGGCACTGGCAAGGATATGGGCGTCACGCTCTCGCCGTCGCTCGTCGAATGGATCGTGCCCGCCGGCCTGACGCTGATCTTCGTGCTGACGTTCTTCCCCTGGGTCGGGTCGTACCCCGGCGGTCATCGCCTGTTCGCCCAGAACCCGTGGGACTCGATCTTCCGGGACATCTCGCCGAACATGGTTCCGCCGTCGATGGAAGACGACGAACTGAAACTCAAAGCACTCGCCGGCCGCGACTGGCTGGTCATGCTGCCGTACTTGATCGTGCTGATCGTGACTGTGCTAC
>JBBQCQ010000029.1:0-13280 GCA_038318835.1 Gemmatales bacterium
GTATGCAAAATGTTAATCGCCGGCCGGCCGCGGGCGGTTCGTCCAGTGCGGGGGCGGGTCGCCGCGGACGACGACGCCCTTGTCGGCCCAGCCGAGGTACGCCCGGACGTCGCCGGCCGTGTACCGCAGCGTCAGCCCGCACCGGCGGCGGGCCGACGTGTTCGCGTCCGACCCGTGCAACAGCGAGTCGGAGTGCAGCGATGCTTCGCCAGCCTTCAGTTCCACGTACACGGGGTCGCCGTACTGCTCGACGTTCGCCACGGTCTGGTTCAGCACGTTGGCCGCGTCGTCTTCGCGCAGTTCGTAGGTCAGGTGCCCGAGGGTGTGCGTGCGGGGCAGGTACTTCATGCAGGCGTTGCCACGGTCGGCGTCGTCGATGGCCAGCCACACCGTGACGGCCTTCGCGGGAGTCAGCGGCCAGTAGCTGGAATCCTGGTGCCACGCGACCGTCTTGCCGTCGCCGGGCAGTTTGCAGAAGAAATGCGACCCCCACCCGATCACGCTCGGGCCGAGCAAGTCTTCGACCACGGCCGCGATCCGCGGATTCGTCAGCACATCCCACACGCGGCCGTGCCGCAGGTGGGCGGAACTGATCGAGTAACTGTCCTTGCCGGCGGCGGCGTATTCGGCCAGGAGGTTATCGAAGTACGCCCGCAGGTCGGCGGCCTCGGCGGCATCGAAGAAGCGGAGCGGCAGTAGGTAGCCGTCGCGGTTGAAGCGTTCGATCTGCTCGCGGGTGAGCACCCGCGGGTTCACGTTCGCGCACGGGTGGAACGACAGGTCACGGGGCATCCCGGCCAGTTCTTCCTGACCGGGGACGGCGTTGAACGTGGTGGGAGAGTTCATGGCTTCTTTATATATCTCTTACCCCGTCTCGGTGGCGATCGCTCGCAGTTGACGACAGTGGTGTTGGTGACGGCCAGCAGGCGTCCCACGCGCCGAGCACGATAAACCTCTTGGCGGTGGCGACGCGGACGTGGGCGAGGACTTCTTCTTCGATTCCGGTGTCTCCAGCTTGATGCCGGTGGCGGCGAACCGTTGCTTCGACTCGTTCGGCGTCAGGAACCGTTCCTTATCCTTTTGTGGGCGATTTATCGGATGGTGCCGAGCACGAAACGCCGTTTTCAGCACGGAGAAGCAGTCTTCTCCGTGCCCTCCGTGCCTCTGGGGTTCGTTCACTCGTGTCCGGTTGACTGGGAAGATTGGGGCAAATTGATCGAAAGTAGGGGCGAGGGGTTCAGCGAGCGGTGGCATTTCGCCGATAGCTTTAAGACAGATTCCAGAGGACGGCGGGGACACGATGCGCACCTCACGGGCGATGCGGACGGCCGGGTGGTGTTTGGCGGCACTCGCCGGTTTGCCGGCCTGCGCTGGTCTGAACGACACCGCCACGCTTCGACTCCCGGACCCGCCCGCCATCGCCCGCACCGAAGTACCGCCGAAGTCGGTGGCTGAGCCGAAGCTCACGACGGCCGAGTTTCGGTTACCCGCGACGCCGGCGGCCCAGTCGCAGGGCACGCCGCTGCCGATCACCCTTTCGACCGCCCTCACGCTGACCGGGGCGAACGCGCTGGATATTCGCATTGCCGACGAACGGGTGCGAACTGCGGCCGCTCAGCTCGACCGCGCGAAAGCCCTCTGGCTGCCGAACCTGAACTTCGGGGCGGACTACTTCCGCCACGACGGGCAGATTCAGGACATCGTCGGGACCGTCTTCACCACGAGTCGGTCGTCAGTGTTGATCGGGGCCGGGCCGCAGGCGGTCATCTCGACCGCCGACGCGGTGTACGCCCCGCTCGCCGCCCGGCAGGTCGCGCGGGCCACCCGGTTCGATGCCCAGGCGAGTCGGAACGATACCACGCTGGCGGTTGCCGTTGCGTACTTCAATGTCCAGCAAGCTCGCGGCGAGGTGGCCGGGGCGGCCGACGCGCTGCGGCGGGCGGAAGACCTGGTCGCCCGCACGGAGAAGCTGGCCCCGGACCTGACGCCGGAACTCGAAGTCAATCGCGCGAAGACGGAAGCCGCCCGCCGCC
The DNA here is from genome assembly GCA_038318835.1 of Gemmatales bacterium. Lineage (GTDB taxonomy): Bacteria > Planctomycetota > Planctomycetia > Gemmatales > Gemmataceae > Limnoglobus. The sequence continues at coordinate 2,034 of JBBQCQ010000029.1, forward strand.
GGCAGGCCGTCGAAACGGCCTACGAACGCTGGCAGGTGGCGAGTGCGGACCTCACCCGCTTGCTGCGGTTGCCGGCCGGCACCCTGGTCGAGCCGGCCGAGGAGCCGTCGCTGGCGGTCTGCCTGATCGACCCGTCTGCCCCTTCGGAGGAACTCATCGCCATCGGCCTGACCCACCGCCCGGAGTTGGCGTCGTACCAGGCCGTCGTTCAGGCGGCGCTCGTGCGGGTGAAGCAGGAGAAGCGGCGGCCGTTGTACCCCACGCTCGCCGTTCGCGGGGTTGGGTCGAACACGCCGGGGCTGGCCGGCGGGTACTTTGGCGGCGGCGTGAACGACGACGTGCAGAACTTCGGCTCGCGGTTCAGCGTCGATCTGCAGGCGGTCTGGGAACTTCAAAACCTCGGCTTCGGGAATCGGGCCCAGGTCCGCGAACGCGAGGCCGACAGCCGACGGATCATGTTGGAACTCCTGCGCACCCAGGACGCGGTGACGGCCGAGGTCGTGCAGGCGCAGGCCCAGGCCGTGCGAGCCGCCAACCGTGCCCGTGCGGCCGAATACGGCGTGGCGAACGCCGTGGCGACGGCCGAGAAAAACCTCCAGGGGCTGGGCCAGACGAAGCGAGCGGGAGAGCAACTCGTCCTGGTCTTCCGCCCGCAAGAGGCGGTGGCGGCAATATCCGCCCTCGACCAGTCGTACCGGGACTATTACCAGGCGGTGGGCGATTACAACCGCGCTCAGTTCCGCCTCTACCGTGCGCTCGGATACCCCGCGCAGGACTTGTGCTGGGTCGAATCGCCGACGAAATAACCGAGTTCGTGTCGCCCGCCGGTCGGTTTCGCCGTCTAATGTCCACAGACATCGTCGGCGTCCGGCAGAGGCATCATGAATCCGATCACTGCGGCTCTGAATCGCCCGATCACCGTTCTGGTGGTCGTCGTCGGCGGGATGTTCGCCGGGCTGCTCGCGTACAGCCGCATGAAGGTGGACATCTTCCCGGCCCTGAACCTGCCGGTGATTTACGTCGCCCAGCCTTACGGCGGCATGGACCCGCAACAGATGGAAGGGCTGATCGCCAACTATTATGAGTATCACTTCCTCTACATCAACGGCATCCATCACGTCGAGTCGAAGAACGTCCAGGGCATGTCCCTGATGAAGCTCTACTTCCACCCCGGCACCGACATGGCCCAGGCGATGGGCGAGACGGTCGGATACGTCAACCGCAGCCGGGCGTTCATGCCGCCGGGCACCGTGAACCCGTTCATCATGCGGTTCGACACCGGCAGCGTACCGGTCGGCTACCTCGTGATGTCCAGCGAGACACGCACCATCGGCGAGATTCAAGATAAAGCCCTCTTCCGCGTTCGCCCGATGTTCGCGGCCATCGAGGGCGTGAGTGCGCCGCCGCCGTTCGGCGGCAGTCAGCGCACGGTCGTCGTGCGGGCCGACCCGGAGCGGCTGAAGGCGTACCACGTGTCGGCCGACGACGTGGTGAAGAAGTTGACCGAGGGGAACACCATCGCGCCGTCGGGGCAGATCCGCGATGCGACCCGGATGCCGCTGGTGCCGAGCAACGCGATGGTCGTGCAGCCGGCCGAACTCGGCACCATCGAAGTCAAGCCCGGGGTCTTCCTACGCGACGTGGTGAAGCACGACCCCGTCACCGGCCGCCCGCTCATCGACGACGCGAGCGACATCCCGACCGGGTACGCCCTGGTGAACGGCAAGCGGGCCGTTTACATCCTCGTCACCAAGCGGGCGAACGCCTCGACGCTCGACGTGGTGAACAAAGTGCGGGCGAACCTGCCGAAGATGCAGGCCGAGTTGCCCGACGACATCAAGGTGAGCTTCGAGTTCGATCAGTCGCCCTACGTCACGAATTCGATGAAGGGCGTGGCCATCGAAGGCGCACTCGCGGCCGGCCTCGTCGGGCTAATGGTGCTGCTGTTTCTGCGCGACTGGCGGAGTGCCCTCGTTGTCGTGCTGAACATCCCGTTCGCCCTTATCGCGGCACTGGTCGCTCTGTGGATGACGGAGCAGACGATCAACCTGATGACGCTCGGCGGGCTGGCGCTGGCAGTCGGCATTCTCGTGGACGAATCCACAGTGGCCGTCGAGAACGTCCACGTGCAGATGGCAAGCACGCCGTCGGTTGCGCTCGCGGCGTGGCGAGGCGTCACGGAAACGGCGGTGCCGCGACTGCTGGCCATGCTCTGCGTCCTGGCGGTGTTCATCCCGGCGTTCGTCATGGAAGGAGCGGCCCGCGGGTTGTTCCTGCCGCTGGCCCTGGCGGTCGGGTTCTCGATGATCGCCAGCTACATTCTCTCCAGCACGTTCGTCCCGGTCCTGTGCGTCTGGCTGCTGCGAGCGCGAAGTGCGGACCACGACGTGCCGCGCGAACGCTCGGCTTACGCGAAGCTGTTGACGGCCACCCTGGCTAGTCGCTGGCTGCTGGTGCCGGTGTACTTCGCGGTCGCGGCGGCGGTCGTGCTGCTGGTCGGCCCGCGACTTGGCACCGAGATTTTCCCGCAGGTCGATGCTGGCTCGTTCCAGCTCCGCCTGCGTGCCCCGACCGGCACCCGCATCGAGGAAACCGAAGCGATCACGCAGGAAGCCCTCCGGTTCGTCGGCGAGGAAGTGCAGGCGATGGGCGGCGAGGTGGACATCTCGCTCGGCTACGTCGGCGTGGTGGCGTCGAGTTACCCCATCAACGCGGTGTATCTGTGGATGGGCGGGCCGCATGAATCGGCCGTGCGCGTGCTGCTGAACCGGGGCCCGGTGCGCGTGGACGAGTTGAAGGCCCGACTGCGCGACAAGCTCCCGGCCCACCTGCAAGCGTGGACGGCGGCCCGCTGGAAGGAAACCCGCTTCGCGGTGCCGGACGCCGTCGCCGACCGGCGGGCGAAGGAACTGCGGGTGTCGTTCGAGCCGGCCGACATCGTGAACGAAGTGATGAGCTTCGGCGCGCCGACGCCGATCGAGGTGCAGGTGGCGGGATCGAACGTGACGGCCAACCGGGCCTTCGCCGAGAAGCTGGTCGGCGAGTTGGAGAAGGTTACGGCCCTCAAAGATTTGCAGTTTGCCCAGCCGCTCGACTACCCGACGGTGGAAGTGCTGGTGGATCGCGAGAAGCTCGCGGCCAGCGGTGGCACGGCCGCCGATGTCGCGCGGGCGGTCACGCCGTTCACGTCGTCCAGCCGCTTCACGGTGCCGAACTACTGGCGCGACCCGGTCAGCGGCGTCGGCTATCAGGTGCAAGTCGAAGTGCCGTTCGCGCTCGTCCGTTCGCCGAAAGACCTGGAGCAAGTGCCGATCGCCACCACCGGCTACGGCTCGGTATACGTGCGGGACGTGGGCACGGTGAAGGAAGGCACGATGCCGGGCGAGATCGACCGCTACAACATGAAGCGGATCGTGAGCCTCACCGGCAACATTCAGGGTGCCGACCTGGGCACGGTGGCCGACCAGGTGGACGCGGCTGTGAAGGCGGCCGGCGACCCGCCGAAGGGCGTATCGGTGGACGTGCGCGGGCAGGTCACGCCGTTCCGCGAGTTGTTCCGCGGGCTGGTGTTCGGGTTGGCGGTGGCCGTGGTCGTCATCGCCCTGATGCTCACGGCGTACTTCCAGTCGCTGCGGCTCGCGCTGATCGCCGTCGCCCCGGTGCCGGCGGTGCTGGCCGGCGTCGCGGTCGCGCTGTTCGTCACCAGCTCGACGCTCAACCTGCAATCGTTCCTCGGCGCGATCATGGCCGTGGGCGTGGCGACGGCGAACGCCATCTTGGTCGTCACCTTCGCGGAGCGGGCACGGGTCGGCGGGCAGTCGGCCCGCGAGGCCGGCGTGGAAGGAGCGAAGGGCCGCGTGCGGCCGATCCTGATGACGAGTGCCGCGATGATCGCCGGTATGGTGCCGATGGCCGTGGGCCTCGGAGACGGGGGCGACCAAACGGCCCCGCTCGGGCGAGCCGTCATCGGCGGGTTGGCGGCCGCCACGTTGACGACGCTGTTCGTGCTGCCGGCCGTGTTCGCGCTGGTGATGGGCCGCTCGCCGGCCCGCTCCGCGTCCCTTAGCCCGTTCGACCCGGCCAGCCGACACTACGTCCCCGACGCCCAGGAGTTCCCCCATGCGGACTAACCGCGTCGTCGCCCTCGGGCTAACCGTCGTGCTGAGTGCGGCCGGGTGCGGCAAACCGTCCCTCGCCCCGACTGCCGCGGTTCCGGTGGCCAGCCCCGTCGTCACCCTCATGTTGCCGGAGAAGCGTCCGGTGACGCGAACCGTCGAGCAACCCGGCAGCGTCTGGGCCTTCGAGGAGACGGTGCTTTACCCGAAGATTCCCGGCTACGTCCGCGGCCTCTCCGCCGACCCGACGAAGTCCGACCGGCCACCCCATGATCGGCTCATCGACATCGGCAGCCGGGTGAAGGCCGATCAGGTGTTGGTCGAGTTGGCGGTCCCGGAGATGGACGAAGAATTCAAACAAAAGGAAGCCCTCGTGCGGCAGGCCGAGGCGGAGGTGACGCAGGCGAAGAAAGCGACGGCCGCATCGGATGCCGCCGTGGTCGCGGCCAACGCACTCGTGACGGAAACGAAGGCCGGCCTGACGCGGGCCGAGGCACTGGCCGACCGCTGGCGGTCCGAGTCGGATCGGGTAACGCGGCTGGTGGCCGGCGGCGTGATCGACACGCAGACCAAAGACGAGACGCTGAACCAGTTCAAGGCGGCGGAAGCGACCCGCGCCGAGGCGACGGCCAAAGTCGCGTCGGCTCAGGCGGCGGTCGCGAAGGCCGAGGCCGACCGCGACAAGTCGGCGGCCGATGTGGTCGCGGCCGGGGCCAGGCTCGACGTGGCGAAGGCCGGCGTGCGACTCGTCGCCGCCCTCGTCGCCTACACCCGCGTGAAGGCTCCTTACGATGGCATCGTCACCCGCCGCAACGTGAACACCGGCGACTACGTTACGGCCGACGGCAAACACGGCTTGTTCACGGTCGCCAAGATCGACCCCGTGCGGGTGGTGGTGAACGTCCCCGAAGCCGACGCGGGTCTCGTCGAAGTTGGGCAGCCGGTGCGGGTGACGCTTCCGACGATGGCCGGCCCGCCCGTGACCGGCAAAGTGGTCCGCACGTCGTGGTCGCTGGAGCCGGGTTCGCGAACGCTCCGTGCCGAGGTCGATTTGCCCAACCCGGACGGCAAGCTGCGGCCGGGGATGTATGTTTCGACCAAGCTCACGGTGGAACTGCCGACCGAGTGGTCCGTTCCCGCCGCCGCCGTCGGGAAGATCAACGATGAGCCGGTACTGTATCTCGTCGAAGGCGGGAAGGCCGTGCGGGTGGTGGTGCAACCGCACCGCGGCGATGCTCAGTTCACGCAGGTCTTGCGGTACCGTCGGGCGAACGCCACCGAGTGGACCGCCATCACCGGCGACGAACGTATCGCCAGCCCCGCCAGCGGCGTGTCGGACGGGCAAGCGTTCCCGTAGGGTAGGCGTTCACTTCGCGAGTTTTCCCACCCCACCAAGCATGTGGCCGGGGATGCGTGTGAGAATTCACCTACCACAAGCCCCCGGCGCAAAGTGACGGCCCCCCAGTCGGTGTGCGGTGGACGCCCAGGCCAATGGCTCCGCTCCGCGGCCACTGGGGGCAAGTTAAGAGCCTGTGAAGTTTGCGAGGGTAATTGCCATGAGATCTTTCTCACCGCTCAGGTCCTCCATAACGTGAGGTAAACGGTGACCGATCCTTCGGGTCGCCGTTCCTCCGGGAGATTATTTATGGTTCATCATTCTCAGCCGCGTCGGGCGTTCACGCTCATCGAACTGCTCGTTGTCATCGCCATCATCGCCATTCTCATCGGCCTGTTGCTGCCCGCTGTTCAGAAGGTGCGGGAAGCGGCTGCACGGGCGCAGAGCCAGAACAACCTGAAGCAGATGAGCCTGGCCACGCACGGGTACAACGACTCCAACAACTACCTGCCGCCGGCATTCGTCGACTGGGACGGCGGGAACGTCAAGGCCTGGTGGAGTCGGGCCGGGTCGAGCCACTACTTCATTCTGTCGTACATCGAGCAGGACCCGCTCGCCAAGAAGACGTGGACCTACGGAACCGAGCAACTGAGCATTTTCTGGGCGGTCTACAAGAACAACGCAGTGAAGACGTTCGTGAACCCATCCGACCCTTCGGCCCAGGGCCAGGGGCTGTACACCGACGCCGGGTACGGGGACTACGGCGTCACCGGGTACGCGGCTAACTACCAGAGCCTCGGCTGGTACCTGACGAGTTCGAACAACAAGAACGTGAAGCTCAACGGAGTGACCGACGGCACCTCGAACACCATCTTCTACACCGAGAAGACGTCGGTGTGTGCCCGTGCTGCCCTGCCGTCCCCAGAACAACCGGGGCCGTACTACAACATCTGGGCCTACGGCCGTACAAGCTGGAAGCCGTGGAACCCGATTTTCGGGTATCAGATCACGGGCGCGGCCAGCAAGTTCCAGGTGAACCCGACGTTCAGCGGAACGACGGCAACCTGCGACCCGCGGCTGGCCAGTGCCCCCCGGTCGGCCGGCATCCTCAACGGCATGGGCGACGGCAGCGTTCGTTTCATGTCCGCCAACGTGGACCCGAACACGTGGTGGGGCGCGTGTACCCCCGATCAGGGCGAAGTGCCCGGGAGCGATTTCTAATGCGGCCCACTCTCGTGATCGCCATCCTGTTCGCCGGCCTCGCGGCCGGGTGCGGGGGCGACGTGCCCCGGTCCACCGTCACCGGCACCATCAAGTATCAGGGCAAGCCGCTCCGCGACGCGGCCGTGGTCTTCCTGGCTTCGGACAACCGCACGCACGCGCTCATGCTCGATGCCGAGGGCCGTTATCGGGTCGATGGCGTGGCCCGTGGTCCCATTCGCGTCGTCGTCCAGCCAGAACCGGAGTCGGCAGCAAGTTCGCGGCCGGAAAAAATCGGCCCGTCTCGCGGCGGTGACGAAGCGGCCAAGGACGCCGCCCGCGTGCCCGCTCTGCCGCCGCCGACGAAGGCCGGTCCGCCCCTCGCTGCCAAGTACGCCAAAGCGGAAACCTCCGGCCTAAGTTTCGACCTAAAAGAACCGACCCAGGAATGGTCGATCGACCTGCCCTGACACTCGGCCGCCCGCGAGGGCGGCCGGTTTCTTTTCCAACTCCATCGAGGGACGACCGTGACTCCGATCAGCCGACGGCAAATGTTCGCCACAGGGGCCGCCGCCGTGGCCGGCGTTTCGACCGCTCGCGGGAGCGAAGCGAAGCCTGCCCTTCGCGTGGCCCACATTACCGATGTCCACATCACGAAGGATCGCGAGTCGCCGCAGGGCGTGGCCGCGATGTTCGCCCACATGCAGGGTCAGAAGGACTGGGCGCCCGACTTTGTCCTGAACAGTGGCGATGCCGTCATGGCCATCGACGGCAAGACCACCGGTGCGAAGGCGGCCGAACAAATCGGCGTGTGGACGGAGGCCGTCAAGGCGTGCAAGGTGCCCATCCGCTCGGCCCTCGGCAACCACGACGTGTGGAACGGCGCCGAGCCGCTCGACGCCGCCCAGGCCAAGAAGAAGGGCTTCGCGCTCATGACCGAGGTCCTCGGCATGCCCGCCCCGTATTACAGCTTCGACCAGGGCGGGTGGCACTTTATCGTGCTCAACAGCGTGTGCGCCTGGCCGAATTACGGGGCACTCTCGCGCGAGCACTTCGCCTGGCTAGCCGACGACCTGAAGAAGACGCCGAAGGGCACGCCGGTGTGCGTGGTCAGTCACCTGCCGATCGTCAGCGTCACGTCCAGCCTGTACGGCAACGGCCAGCGGCAGGAAACCGGGGTGCTCATCCCCAAGGTGTGGCAGCACACCGACTGCTGGGAAATCAGCGAGCTGTTCCGCCGGCACGGCAACGTGAAACTGTGCCTGAGCGGGCACATGCACACGCAGGACCGCTGCGAGTACCGCGGGACGTGGTACATCTGCGGCGGGGCCGCGTCCGGGGCGTGGTGGCAGGGGTCGGAGTACGGCTTCGTGCCGTGCTACGGGCAGATCGACTTCTTCGCCGATGGCACGTTCAACTACGCCTTCGTCGATTACGGGTGGAAGGCTCGCAAGTGGAGCGGGGCCGAACTCAAGGACGCGTGACGGGGGCGAACAACGTCCGCGGCAGGTCGTAAGCCGCGGTCCGCGGCTTCGGCAGGCCGAGGGCGTGCGAGAGGAGAGCCGCGGCCTGTTGCGGCACGGCCGGTTCCGACAGACGACCGCGGGTGAAGCCGGGGCCAAAGGCCATCAGCGGCACGTGCCGGTCGTAGTCGTAGGGCGAACCGTGGCTGGTGCCCCTCGCCCGCAGACGGTCGGCGAAGAGGTGGTACGGCTTCAGGATCACGTACACATCTCCCGCCCGGTCGGCCAGGAACGACTGCCGCACGAGTTTCAACAGGTCGTCGGCGTGCGGGGCGTTCGCGATCTCGTCGGCCGTGTAGGCGGTCGCCACGTCCGGTTGCTGCTTCAGCCACTCGACCAGACTCTTCGCCACGGTGCCCATCGTCAGGTTCTTCGCCTCGATCTGCCGCGGGTTCAGGTACAGCCACGGCGTCGGGGCCGATTCGATCCACTACCCCGTCTGGCCCTTCAGGGCCTTCACTTCGTCGGGCAGGTCTTCGGGCTTGTCGGCTGGCCCCGTCGGCGCACCGAACGCCCCGCGCAGGTGGTTCTCGGCGGCCGTCAGGAACTTCGCCAGGTCCACCCGTGCCGCGTCTTTGCCGTCCGGCAGGGTGCGGGCAGCCACCTCCGGAAGCGGGCAGATGCCGTGGTCGGCCGAGATCGTCACCGCGTAGTTGCCCGCCCCCACGGTCGTGTCGAGATAGTCGAGGAAGTCGGCCACGATCGCGTCTGACCGCAGCGTGATGTCGAGCACTTCCTGCGAATCGGGGCCGAACGTGTGCCCGACGAGGTCGTTCGACGAGAAGCTGACGACCAGCAAATCGGGCACGTCGTCTTGGCCCAACTGTTCCGCCCGCACGCACTCCTTCGCGAGTGCCAGCAGCAGTTCGTTGCCCATCGGCGAGTTCGCGAGGGCCTCGTAGTATTCCTTCCCCGGTTGGTCCTTGCCGCCGGTCATGTTGTGCGGGAACGTGACGCCGCGGCCGTTCAACCGACCCTCGCCGGCCACGTCGTCGGGGCCACTGTAGGCGGCGTAGTTCAGGTCGCCACGGAACCGTACCCAGTCGTGGCCGAACCACTGGTCGGCTACGCGTGAGTTGTTGAAGTTCTCGACCCACTTCGGCAGCGTGTCGGTGTAGTACGTAGACGTGACGAACTTCCCGGTGAACCAGAACGCGCCATCCGGCCGCTTGCCCGTCGGCAGAATGGCCGCCCGGTCCTTCAGTGAGAGGCCGAAGACTTTCCCCTGGCCCTTCGTCTCTCGCTTCAGCACGTCGGCCACGGTTTCCGCGAGCATCAAGTCTGGGTGGCCGACGGGCTTCGGCTTGCGGGGCGCCACATCGGCCTTCGCGGACGTCGTCGGCGGGGCGGGCGGCAACGGCGGCACGAACGAATAGCGATCCGACCCGGCACAGTACACCAGAGCCGCGGCCTTGCGGTCGTACCAATCGTTCTCGATGATTCCGGTGATGTCGGTCGTCGCCCCGCTGAGCAGGGCCGAATGCCCCGGCCCGGTGCTCGTGCTGGCGTAGGGGTAGTAGCAGTTCGGGAACCACACGCCGTCCTTCTGGATGCGCTGGAATCCGCGCGGGCCGAACAGCGGCCGCCACTTCTCGACGTAGTCGCCGCGCATCTGGTCGAAGACGATCAGGACCGCGAGTTTCACGCGGGCGTTCCGCGCTAGCTGTGGCGAGGCCGGCGACCCGATTCGCGCGACGAGCAGACTTAACCCGAGGAGCAAGGCGAACAACGCAACGCGGGGCATGGCAAATCTCGAAGGAGGCGGCGCGGAGGGTCGCCGGCCGTTGTACGGCCCGCGTCCGTGGCGGAGAAGAAACTTCCGTGAAGACGGCCCCCGGCGGGGCAGAAATTTGGGATGCCGCGAGTCACATTATGAATGTAGTTTGCGCGCCCCAGTCTAGTCCGGATACGCCTAATAATCACGTGAAGTCTTCGTGAAGACTGTCGTGGTCCGGTAGAAATCCTCACGCGTCCCGTTAAACTTACACAATCGTTCTTCTTTTACTCGATTTCGTTCCCTCGCCGTTCATAACCCCTCTTATTTTTCTCACCTTGGAATCACTATGCCCACGTTCGCCCGCCGCCGTTGGACCCGTCTAGTCGCCGCCCGCCTCGGCCTTCAGCAGTTAGAAGACCGCTCCAATCCGGACGCGACCTACTTCAATTTGGCCGGTGGTAGCCTCACACAGGCGTGGACGGACCCTGCCCTCATTACTGCCAACGACGTCTGGTCGGGTGTGCCCAGCTTCGAGGGCTATCTGGGTCAGGACATCACGACTGCGACGGGCGTCGACCCGCAAACTCTGCTGACGACTTCGGCGGTGGCGAACGACCTGGACGTGATCGCGAATCAGACAACTCCGAACACCCTCACTTCCGGCGGAGTGGCCGAGTTCGCCATTCCCGATCCGACGGTCGCCCTCCAGGGTTCGGGCACGGCCGACGCCCCGTACCTGATCGTGTACCTGAATACGACCGGCCGGACGAGCGTCACGGTGGCGTACAACGTTCGGGACATTGACGGGAGTACCGACAACGCCATTCAGCAGCTGGCCCTGCAGTACCGCGTCGGCACGTCCGGCAACTTCACGAACCTGCCGGCCGCGTACATCGCAGACGCCACGACCGGGCCGAGCCTTGCCACTATGGTGACGCCCGGTTCGATTACCCTGCCCGCGGCCGTGGACAATCAGGCCCAGGTGCAAGTGCGATGGATCACGACGAACGCGGCGGGCAGCGACGAGTGGATCGGCATCGACGACATCGTGATTTCCAGCAATGCCGCCGGCGGCAACAGCCCGCCGACGATCACCAGCGACGGCGGCAGGGCAACAGCCGCCCTGAGCAAATTCGAGAACGCGACGGCCGTCACGACCGTCGTCGCCACCGACCCGGACGTCGGCAACACGATCACTTACGGCATCGACCCGGCCTCGGCCGACGCGGCGAAGTTCACCATCAACCCCTCGACCGGCGCCCTCGCATTCGCCACCGCCCCGAACTTTGAAGTGCCGACCGACGCCGACACCAACAACACCTACCTTGTCACCGTGACGGCGTCCGACGGCACGGC